>JAZTZF010000143.1:0-2724 GCA_045637325.1 Eubacteriales bacterium
GAGGGGATCGAAGCACCGCTTGACGGCGTAACCATCGGCACAGAGAATCTGCAGCGCATGATAAAGGATATCGAAGGGAAGTAATCAAACCATGCAGATAATAAACGGCAATGTTCTCAACGGAACAAATCGCCGCTTTGAACAAAACGATATAGAGTTTGCAGACGGTATAATAATCCGTCTCGGCGGTCTTGACAAAGAAGACGGCGCGTTCGATGCAAGTGGTATGTATGTAATCCCCGGATTTATAGATACCCATATCCACGGCTGTGTCGGTGTGGAGTTCGCGTCCCCCGACGAGGATTTCGAAAAAGCACGCCAATGGCTGGCAAGCGAGGGGGTAACCGCGTTTTCGGCAACCGTTCGCGCACTTCCGCCCGAGCGTGTGATCCAAGCCGAGAAGAACATTGTAAATGAGTCAAAAAAAACCTCGACAGGCGCATCTGTAGAGGGAATCAGTCTTGAGGGGCCTTTCGTTTCGTTCGCAAAAACAGGCGTTATGAGTCCGCCCGATGTAAAATGCGACCCTGCAACCGTACAGTCGTTTGCCAAAGAAGCCGAGGGCATGCTAAAGATAATGACTATCGCCCCCGAGCGCGAGAACGCCTGCGAGGCAATACAAACGGCGGTTGCCTGCGGTGTAAATGCCTCACTGGGCCATACCGACGCAACCTACGAAGAAACTCTGGCAGCGATCAATGCAGGTGCTACGCGCGCTACGCATGTATTTAACGCCATGCGTCCGCTTTCTCATCGTGAAACAGGCGTTTTGGGCGGAGTGCTTACCGACGTCAGAGTTAATTGCGAAATGATATGCGACTTGGTTCACCTTGATGCGCCGGTTATAAAAATGGTCTATAAATTAAAAGGCTGTGACGGAATAACCCTCATTAGCGATACAGGATTTATGTCGGGCTTAGGTGACGGCGAGTTTGTTGTAGACGGAAGAAAACGCATAGTCAAGGACGGCGTTTGCCGTAACGATCAGGGCAGAATCGCAGGAAGCTGTTTCAGCATGCACGAAGGCGCAAAGAATCTGTTAAAACTCGGCATCCCTATGCAGGAGATCTCTGTCATGGCATCACTCAATCCTGCAAAAGCATTGGGGATATCCCACAAGACGGGATCTATAGAGATAGGCAAACAAGCCGATATTATAGTTTGCGACAGCGAGCTGAATATTAAGGCAGTATTCGTAAAAGGTGTTAGGTGTAAATAATGGCATACAGAATAGGCGTAGATATTGGCGGAACCAGTGTCAAACTCGGTGTCGTTGACGGCGAATATAATGTAATAGAAAAACTAAGATTCCCCACGGGCGAAAATGCCACCTCCGAGGGCATTATTCAGGGTATAATCGATAATTGCCGACTGCTTATCCAAAAATACCCCGTCGAGGCAATCGGCATCGGCTCTGCAGGACGGGTAGATTCGGATAAAGGCATGGTGGTTATCGCAGGTAATTTGCCGTTTGTCAACGAGCCTGTTGCCGTTAAAGTAAGCGAAGCACTCGGACTGCCGACATTTATCGACAACGACGGTACCTGCGCACTCATCGGCGAAAGAGCGGCAGGCGTCTGCAAGGGCGCAAACGATACGCTCATTATCACAATAGGCACAGGCATCGGCGGTGCGATGATAATCGACGGCAAGGTCGTACGCGGACATAACAAACGCGCAGGCGAGCTTGGGCACTTTGTTATCGACCGTAACGGTATAGAGTGCGAGTGCGGACTTCGCGGTTGCTTCGAGCGTTATGCTTCCGCTACTGCACTTATCGAAGTAACCGAAAAGGCGGTTTCGGAGCATCCCGACAGCATCTTGGCAACTCTCGCAAAAGACGGAATAAACGGCAAGACTGTTTTCGATGCAAACGAGCAGAATTGCCCCATAGCCGCAGAGATACTTGCCGAATACGGTCGTATTCTTGCCGACGGAATAAACAGCCTTATCCATATCTTCCAACCCGAGGTAATTGCCTTGGCAGGCGGTATCGCAAACCAGGGCGAATCGCTTATCAATCTGTTTAGGGATAAACTTTATCCCACCTCCAGGGTTGCCACAACAATTCTCAACGGCAACGGAGGCATAATCGGCGCGGCGCTGCTGGGCACCGACCACGCAAGATAAAATAGTATTGACAAATCACTAAAAGTGTGATATATTAACAAAAATCTTCGAAAGGACTACGGCAATGACTTATATGTTCATAAACATGAATACCGTGAACATGCCCCAAGCGGATCAGCGAGATATGCATCCGTCGGGCTTGCATTGTCGTACCCAAAATTCATTATAACCCTTTATAGGTTTTATTGAATAACCGTACTATACAGTGTAAGTCGAGGAATCGATTTACACTGTTTTTATTTATTTGGAGGTATAATATGATAATCAAAAAAGTTAATCATGAACAATTGCCCAAATATCGACACCGAGGGTATGGCATATGCTCATTGAACACGAAAAAGCGGTGATTAAAACTCTGGAAGATTCGAAAATTAAAATCGGCATTATCGACGAAAGCGAATTTTGCTCTATTTGGATGAAAGGATATAATTATGAATTTATTTTTATCAAAATTAACTCTTGATGATGAACAAGAATTTATTGCATTTTACGAAGAATTTATGGAGTACGGTGGAGCGATATACCCGGGTATACTAACAAAATTCAACGGGAATTATATTGAATATCTTGAAAGAATAGAAAAAAACTCTGACC
>JAZTZF010000144.1:0-2053 GCA_045637325.1 Eubacteriales bacterium
CGACGCCTTCTCTTTAGTTATAAATGATATCGTGATTTGCGATTTCTATAGTTTTTCAAAAAATGATTAAAAGACAACCGTAATTGTTGTTCCTTTGCCCACTTTACTATCAAGTGTAACCTTGCCGCCGTGATAGGCTACAGCGTGTTTTACAATAGAAAGTCCGAGACCGGTGCCACCGGTTTCTTTGGAATGGCTCTTATCCACACGGTAGAAGCGTTCAAAGATACGGCTCTGATGCTCGGCAGGAATACCAATACCGGTATCGCTGACCGAAAGGATGATATTATCGCCTGCGTTTTTGAGATCAATCGCAACCTTGCCGCCGTCCTTATTATAGCGGATAGCGTTGTCACAAAGATTATAGATGATTTCATAGAGGTATCTGCGGATACCTTTCATCACACAAGACTCACCATTCAGGTGAAGCTCTACCTGTTTCTTCGCCGCCGAAATGGTCAGCACCTCGATAACCTCGTTTGCCACGTCATAAAGGTCAACTGACTCGGTGGCAGGCTCGCTATCCTCATCAAGCTGAGAAAGACGGATAATATCGTTAATAAGAGAAACAAGTCTTGTGGCTTCGTTTTTGATATTACCAACAAACCGCTTTGTATCCTCCGGCTTTACAAGACCATTTTCGAGAAGCTCGGCGCTGCCGATAATGGACTGAAGCGGTGTTTTCAGTTCGTGTGAAACATTGGCGGTAAATTCCTTGCGGTTACGCTCGGCAAACGCCGTTTCGGTTACGTCAAAGCAAAGAATAACAACGCCTACCGTCTTGCCGTCTGACTCGGTACGGTTAATAACAAACTGATACTCTCTGCCGTTTCTTTCCTCACGAAACTCGGCTCTTTTGCCGTCAAGTGCCTTTTCGATAGCACGGCTCATATCAATGCTACGGTCAAGGGTGAGAAAATCACGACCGACTGCCGTTTCGTCTGCCGAAAACAGCTTTTTAGCGGCGGCATTGATACTGAGCACCACGCCCTTTTTATCAAGTAGAACAAGTCCCTCGTTCATAGAAGCGGTTATCTGCTCAAACTCATCGGACTTCTGTCGTAGTTCTTGCATTTGCCGTGTGATTTGCTTGTGCTGTTTGTTCAGCTTGGTAAGAATAGGCGCAAGTTCCTCATAGGTTTCGTTTTCCGCAGGATTTTCAAGATCAAGTTCATTCAGCGGCTTTACAATATCCTTTGCCATCTTGTGTGACAGCACGAGAGCCACAACAGCAGAAATCAAAATAATAGCAACAATGGCAGGAAGCATACCAAGAATCAAGGCTCCCACCGTTACCTGACTTACAGAAATACGAAGCACATTGCCGTTCTGAAGGCGGGTTGCTTCATAAAAAGTACGCTCGGTCAAGGTGGAAGAATATCTTGCACTGCTGCCATTTCCGTTTTCAAGAGCTTCGGCAATTTCTTCACGTTCAAGGTGATTTTCCATATCCTCGGCTTTTGCCTGCGAGTCATATAGCACCGATCCGTCAGCGGACACTAAGGTAAAGCGGAACACAGAAGAATTAAAGTTTTCAAAATACTCTGTGCCTACTTTATCTACGCTGGTAGCAACAAGTGAAAGTTCCTCTTTGAGCTGTGTTACCTGTGATTTATTAAAATAGTCATACAGAAAGCTGCTTGCGATAAAAAGACAAGACACAAGCACAACCATTGCAACGGCTATAATGGAGCGAAAGATTTTTTTACTCATCTTTTACCCTCCATTTTATAACCGACACCGATCACCGTTTCTATAATGGTACCTGCATCGCCTAACTTCTGACGAAGAGTTTTAATGTGCATATCCACCGTTCTCGACTCGCCGAGATAATCGATACCCCATACTTCCGACAGGAGTTTATCACGGGAGAATACAATGCCGGGATTACTCATAAAAAGCTTCAAAATTTCAAACTCTTTGAAGGTAAGTACCACCTTTTCACCATTAACGGTTACAAGGTGTTCTTTATCGCTAAGTGTAATTTCACCAATGGAAAGAACTTCTTCTTTCGCGTCAGGCTCACAGCGGCGCAGTACGGCTTTAATACGGG
>JAZTZF010000145.1:0-11175 GCA_045637325.1 Eubacteriales bacterium
CAAACTGATATCTCTTATCGGTATTTCCGTAAATAACCGCGCGCGTAGCAGAGTTGGGTCTATAAAATTCGCCGCTTGTCTTTGTCGGGGTCTGGATAGATTTTATCTTGTTGCCCGATTGGTCATACATGTCGCAGTAAACACCGTAAGCCTTGTTTATCGGGAACATGCAGGTGTAGGAAAGCTGATGATAGGTGTCCTTTACGTATTCGTAGTCAACGTTGAGCTTTATCTGAGGACCGGTAATGGTATATTTACGGGTAGCGTATGCATAAACATCGCTTTCGGTGTATGTTTCGGTGTTTTTGTCCTTATATCCGTAACCGTCGTTGTTGGTATCATCCTTAAACAGCAGTTTGCTCTTTTCGATAATATGCAGCTTGTTTACGGTTGTGCTTCCTCCGACAGAAAGATTGATTTCCTGTCCGGTTTCGCCGTTATAAAACTTGAGCGAAACAAGAACTTCGTTACCGTGGTTACCGCCCGACCAAACATACTTGCTCGTTGCAGTTTTTTGGGTACGGTAAACGTATTCCCAGTCGGTAGAAGCGCTAAGGAAGGTATGTGTCTTTCCGTTGTTATCGACCAATGTCCAAGAACCGAGGTTAAACATGCCCCACGTCTCTTCTTCAAAAGTGACGGTAAGCTTGCCGGCTTCGGTTTGGCTGGTCATAGAGTATTTTTGAGCACTTACTTTGGTAAGTGTAGTTTTGTGGGAGGTAATTTCATTTACACCGGGGGTTATCGTGGTGTTGTATGAATCATAACCCCAATAACTCGGTGCGGCAAATGCCGAAAAGGGCATGACCGCCGCTAACATTATCGCGCAAAGAATAAATGCCAGCGATTTTTTGATAATGTTTTTCATAAATAACTCCTTATTTCTTTTTGGAAATAATAACTGCTGCAGCTATACCGCCCAAAAGTACGATACCGCCGATAAGCCAATAGAGCCAAGTGAGTTTCTTGTTTGCGGGTTCGGGAACACCATCGGAGTTTTCGTCGCTGTTTTCGGATGCATCCGAAGTGTTCGAAGTGTCAGAAGTATTCGAAGTGTTCGAGGTATCCGAATTATCCGAAGCTTCGTTGTTGTCATCTTCGTCTGCCTTATTGTGGGTGTTCAAGAAAATATCGTTGTTTTCTCTTTCAAAATAGCCTTCGGTACAAGCCTCAAGCGCGCATTCCTGCAATTTCTTAACCATATCGTCGGACATATCTGCGGTGTAGGTGTTGCCTACGGGATTGATGCCAAGATAGGACATAAGCCATGTGCAGGCGATAAGATAACTGCCTTCTTTGGAATGATGTCCGCCGTCGTCTGCATAAAGATTAATGTCGGGATATTTCTGCTTGCATATAACAAACGCCTCTGCTGCAGGAGCGCAGATCAGAGAGAATTCTTTTGCCAAAGAGGTGTAGTTGTCGTAGTGATTTCTTGCGTTATTTGCAATTTGCTCAAAAGTGCTTGCCGCAGAATAGCGCATATAAAGCAGAGCCTCTGCGCCGTTCTCCTCGATAAGGGGAAGAAGTGTTTGGACCTGCGGTTTGGTAGCGGCATAGTCGGTCTTTGCGGCATCCTGCAACACTACGTAATCGTACTTTCTGTCTTTTAACTTTGTACGCAAATTCTGACCGTTTGCATGATTCGGATCTGCAAACTGAGAAAGATATGCACTGCCAAAAGTGCAGTAAACAACGTCTATATCAACACCTGCGGCTTTTGCAAGAGCTTTGAATTTGAGCGGCGAGCCGTTGAAGTATGTAGAACTGTTACCGACAAAAAGGAAGGAAGTTGCATTAGAGGGGACCTTTTTGGGATTGTTGTATTCGATCTTCAGCTTGTTGTCTTCGAACTTACCGTAAATATCGTGTATAACCGACATGGTAGCGTTGTAAAGAACACCGCCGCCCATAGCGGTCTGATAGCATTTGTCGAGCTTTGTGCCCGGCTTGAAAGCGACCATAAAACCGCCTGCAGGTACGTTTATACCCACCTGAGGTCCGGTAGAAAAAATCTTACTGCCGACTTCGATAAGACGTCCCTCGGCATTGAAAACGAAAATGGAGACTTCTTTAAAATTGTCTGTTTGGTATTCGTCCGCCTTGATGTAACGAACAGAATCGCCGTTGTTGGGGTATACGAATATCTTGCCGTTTTGGATTGCGCAGTCAACACCCGAAACCTCGTATTCGAAAGAGTTGGCGAAGGTGTCTGCCGATGCCGAAAAGGGTATCATCAAACCCAGCGTTGCGGCAAGTGTCAGCATCGCAATCAGTCTTAAAAATGTCTTTTTCATAAGCTTCTCCTAAATATTAATAATATCAGTAATATAATTATACATATAAAAATATCCCTCGTCAATCACCTTTTTTAGTGAAGTTATTATATTTTGTTTGGTTAAGATGCACAAACCAATCTTCGGAGCAAATTCGGTTTTGTAAAAGTGGGGAAAATTGTCGAAAAACAGAAAAAAGCCATTGACAAAATCAAAGAATTGACGTATCATAAGAAAGCGGTTAGCATGCGCTAACTCGATGCTGTATACAGCGAAATAAATAATCGGAGGGACTGTTTATGAAGACGATGCGCGGTGCGAAAATCGGTGACACCGTAAAGGTTGTCCGTGTTCATGGCGAGGGTGCGCTTAAACGCCGTATCATGGATATGGGAATAACAAAAGGTGTCGAGATTTATATACGCAAGGCAGCTCCGTTGGGCGACCCTATCGAGGTAAATCTTCGCGGTTATGAGCTTTCTCTGCGTAGAGCCGATACCGAACTTATAGAGATAGAATAGAGTTAATAAAGTTTATTTATTTTTTAGCCACGCGAGTTAGCTTTCGCTAACTCTGCTGTTAGGAAGGAAAACAGATGGATATAAGGATCGCACTTGCCGGCAACCCCAACAGCGGTAAAACCACTTTGTTCAATGCGCTGACCGGCTCTAATCAGTTCGTGGGGAACTGGCCCGGTGTAACTGTCGAGAAGAAAGAGGGCCGCTTGAAAAAACGCGACGGCGTTATAATAACCGATCTGCCGGGCGTTTACTCGCTTTCTCCTTATACGTTAGAGGAGGTAGTTGCACGCAATTACCTTGTCAACGAGCGCCCCGATGCTATACTTAATATTGTTGACGGCACAAATCTCGAAAGAAATTTGTATCTCACGACACAGCTTATCGAGCTTGGTATTCCCGTAGTCGTAGCCATCAATATGATGGATGTTGTGAACAAAAACGGCGATACGATAAATTTAGAGGTGCTGTCTTCTGCGCTCGGATGCAAGGTGGTGGATATATCCGCGCTCAAGGGCGATGGAATAGACGCGGCGGCAGATGCGGCAATAGACGCCGTGAATTCGCACAAGCTTGTTCCCACTCACAGCTTTTCGGGTGCTGTTGAGCATGCGCTTGCGCATATAGAGGAGGCGGCTGTACACGGTATGCCTGCCGATCAACAGCGTTGGTATTCCATAAAGATCTTCGAACGCGACGCAATGGTGTTGGAATCGCTCGCCTTGCCGCCCGAGAAATTGGCACATATCGAGGAGGATATCGTAGCCGCCGAAACCGAGCTTGATGACGAATCAGACAGCATAATAATCAACGAAAGATATCTTTATATTTCACAGTTGATAAAGAAATGCTACAAGAGGAAAAACGAAGGCAAACTTACCGTTTCGGATAAAATCGACCGTGTTGTGACTAACCGTGTGCTCGCACTTCCGATTTTTGCGGTAATAATGTTTTTGGTATATTTTATCTCTGTAACCACCGTAGGCACATGGGTGACCGATTGGACGAACGACGGTTTGTTTGGTGACGGCTGGCACCTTTTCGGAAAGGGCGAATACGAAGAAGCGCTCGATTCCTACGGTTCCAAAATGCTGTTTAGCAACGATGAACTGAAAAATATAATTACCGAAGCCGAAAATGCCGGTATACTCGGTGCAGATGAGCTTCTGGAAGCCTACGATAACACCAAATACCTTGAGTTTGAGGAACTTTACGGCACTTTTGGAGAAAAGCTTGCAAACGAAGGGTATGATATATCGGGTATAGTCGATCCCGTTTTAGAGGGGACTCCCAATCCTGCCGATTACGGCACATGGGTGCCCGGAGTACCCGTGTTGTTGGATGATCTGCTTCTCGATGACGACGGCAATCCGATAGTGGCGGAGTGGCTTTATTCACTGATACAGGACGGCATCGTTGCCGGTGTCGGCGCGGTGCTTGGGTTTGTTCCTCAGATGTTTGTACTGTTTATTATGCTTGCCTTTCTCGAGGCGTGCGGATATATGGCGCGTATTGCATTCGTATTGGATAAGGTCTTCCGCAAGTTCGGTCTTTCGGGAAAATCCTTTATCCCCATGCTTATCGGAACGGGATGCGGTGTTCCCGGTATTATGGCATCGCGCACGATCGAGAACGAAAGCGACCGCCGTATGACGGTAATTACCACTACATTTATACCCTGCAGTGCGAAACTGCCTATCGTGGCACTTATCGCATCGGTGCTTTTCGACGGAGCATGGTGGGTTGCGCCGAGCGCATATTTCCTCGGCATTGCGTCGATACTTCTTTCGGGTATAATACTCAAGAAAACCAAACTGTTTTCGGGCGATCCTGCTCCGTTTGTTATGGAACTGCCCGCGTTCCATATGCCCACACCTGCGTGTGTATTGCGTTCTATGTGGGAGCGCGGATGGTCGTTCATAAAACGCGCAGGTACGGTTATTCTTCTGTCGTCGGTAATCATCTGGACCGGCTCTTGCTTCGGCGTGGATGCAAACGGCGCATGGGGGTTATATACCGTGATGCCTGATGGCGGAAAGAGTCTGCTTGATATGATCGGCGGTGCCATTGCTTGGCTTTTCGCACCGCTCGGGTTCGGCAATGCGACCGCGGCAGTGGCAACACTTATGGGCTTGGTGGCAAAAGAAGAGGTCGTTGCGGTGTTCGGCGTGCTCGATTTCGAGGGAATGGGTGCGCTTGCAGGATATTCCTTCCTTGCGTTCAATTTGCTTTGTGCCCCCTGCTTTGCGGCTATGGGCGCGATAAGGCGCGAGATGAATTCTGCAAAATGGACGGCATTCGCCATTACATATCAATGCGTTTTTGCCTACGCGGTATCGATTATGATCTACCAGTTCGGTTCTGCGTTCGGTAACGATATGAACCTTGTCGGTCTTGTATTTGCGGTTGCGGTTGCGGTACTGATGCTGTTTATGCTTTTCAAAAAACCGTATAAAGCGAAAAAATAAATTTTTCGGAGTTGATATAAATGTTTGAATGGATAGCCGAAAATATAGCCACAATAGCAGTCGGCGGTGTTTTGGCTTTGGTGCTGGGTTTGATTGTTTATAAAATGATCAAGGATAAAAGATCAGGCAAATCGGGTTGCGGTTGCGGATGCGAACACTGTGCGCTTGCGGATAAATGTCATCCGAAAAAATAATCTAAAAAAGAGCCGCAAGACTTGTTTTTGCGGCTTTTATCGGTATAATTACAGTAAGGATAAAAACGGAGGAAAAAATGATGTTTGATAAAAGCGAGAAATGTACACTTTCGGTCGAAGGCATGCATTGTAACCATTGCAAGGCAAAAGTAGAATCTGCACTCAAATCCGTCAAGGGTGTAAAAAAGGCAGAAGCCGACCTTGCTTCGGGTGATGTTTTCGTAACATACATTCCCACTAAAGTTTCGGTATCCGAACTTGCCGATGCGGTAAACGCCGCAGGATTCAAAGCATCGCTGAAATGAAAGAGCATGCAATAATCAAAGTCGGCGGAATGTCTTGTGTGCGTTGTTCTGCCGCGGTCGAAAGCGCGCTTTTGTCGGTTGACGGCGTTATAAGTGCCGCTGTTTCCTATGCCAACGGCAGGGCAGAGGTAGAGTACGATGTCCAAAAGACCGATATCAAGACACTCGAAAAAGCAATAAAAAAAGCAGGATACGAAGTGTTGGAGGATGTGCGTGTTGCAAGACGGCGTGAGTTTAAGAGAACAAAATTAACTTTCTGCCTTTCCGCGGTCTTGTCATTGCCGTTTTTCGTGATGATGGCACTTATGTTGGCAGCTCCCGATTCGGCTTTGATGCATATCTTGCACAACGGCTGGCTTCAGTTTGCACTGGCGACTCCTATACAATTCGTTGTCGGGTTCCGTTTTTACAAGGGCGCGGTTCATTCGGTTGCAAACAAAAGTCCAAGTATGGATCTGCTTGTTGCTCTCGGAACAACCTCATCCTATGTATACAGCGTATACGCTCTGATCTCGGGTAACGGAAAATTCTATTTCGAAAGCTCGGCAATGATAATAACACTTGTCATGCTGGGCAAAATGTTGGAGTTGCGCGCACGCGCCAAAACGAGCGAAGCGATAGAAAAACTAATGGATCTTGCGCCGAAAAACGCGATCGTAATTCGCAACGGAAAGGAAACCGAAATACCGATTTCTCAAATAACAGCAGGCGACACGGTTGTTGTCCGTCCGGGAGAATCGGTTCCTGCCGACGGCGTTATAATCGATGGCTCGACACATATAGACGAATCTATGCTTACCGGCGAAAGCATGCCCTTGCCGAAAGCCTTGGGCGACAAGGTTTTTGGCGGTACTGTAAACAGAGAAGGATCGTTTCTCTTCCGTGCCGAGAGCGTCGGGGAGGATACGGTGCTGTCGGGTATTATCCGCCTTGTCGAGGAGGCACAATCCTCCAAAGCACATATACAGAATATCGCCGATAAAGTTTCGGCTGTGTTTGTTCCTGCGGTAACCGCCGTTGCGCTTATCGCATTTACGGTTACCTTTTTGGTGTCCGAAAACCTGCAGGAAGCTCTTGATAATGCGGTATCGGTTCTTGTTATAGCCTGTCCCTGCTCGCTCGGACTGGCAACTCCTACGGCGCTTATGGTCGGCATCGGCAGAGGTGCTTCTATGGGTATACTTATAAAAAACGCCGATGCGCTCGAGCAAACATGTAAAATAAAGGCACTGGTGCTTGACAAAACAGGAACCGTCACCGAGGGCAAACCGCGCGTTACAAGCATATCGGTGCTTGATGAGTCGGTCGATGATGCTCTTATGCTCGCCGCCGCGGCGGAATCGCGCTCGGAGCACCCCTTGGCATCGGTTGTGGTTGCGGCGTATGACGGAATATTGCCGGAATGCACCGAGTTCGAATCGGTGACAGGTTGCGGTGTTTCCGCAACGGTTAACGGTAAAAAGGTTCTTGTAGGCAAACCTTCTTGGATAGCACAGGAATGCGATACAAAACTTGATGATTTTTCGGAACTGGTATCGAACCGAAATACCCTGTCGGTAGTTGCCGTGGACAAAAAAGTTGCATTGGCTATCGCTGTTTCGGACCCCGTCCGTGCCGATTCGGCAGATGCAATAGAAAGGTTGAAATCGCTTGGTATTCATACCGTGCTTGTCACGGGTGATAACGAATACGCGGCGGAATTTGTTGCCGAGTCGGTCGGCATTGACGAATATTGCGCCAATGTGTTACCCGCTGGCAAGGTAGAGGAACTGAAAA
The DNA here is from genome assembly GCA_045637325.1 of Eubacteriales bacterium. Taxonomy (GTDB): domain Bacteria; phylum Bacillota; class Clostridia; order Oscillospirales; family CAG-382; genus Coliplasma. The sequence continues at coordinate 7,538 of JAZTZF010000145.1, forward strand.
AACTGCGCAATCGTTACGGTGTTACTGCAATGGTGGGCGACGGCATAAACGATGCACCTGCGCTTGCCTTTGCCGATGTTGGTTTTGCGGTTGGTAACGGCACGGATATTGCTATCGAATCGGGCGATATTGTTCTTGTAGGGGGCGGTATTTCGGCTGTTTCGGATGCCGTGGCGCTTTCGAGAGCAACCATGCGAAAGATAAAACAAAATCTGTTTTGGGCGTTCTTCTATAACACAATAGGCATTCCGCTTGCGGCATTCGGTATGCTTTCGCCTATCATCGCAGGCGCGGCAATGGCGTTTTCTTCGGTGTCGGTAGTTACAAATTCATTGTTGTTGAAATATGTAAAATTAAAATAACAGAGGTATCTGATTATGGAAAAAAGGGCAGACTTCGAAATATTTTTTCTCGACTTTCACCGCGTCGAGTCGGAAATACACATCCGCGCGGTAGTCAGCAATATAGGCGAAACCGCCGCTTCCGAAACGGTGTGTTGCTATGTTCGTAACAGGCAGATCGATGGTTTGCAAACGCTTGCCGCATCGTCGGAAACACCGATTTTAAAATCGGGAGAAAGCTGTACCGCAAGCCTGAAATTTGCGTACAAAGACATCGCATACAAAGCAGAGTCATATAGCGTACTTAAATCGGGGGAATATCTTGTCACTCTTGGAACTGATGCCGAAACTGCGGTAGAGGTGTTTGCATTTACCGTCGATAACGATATTTTCGTTGAATAAAACCACAAAAATAAAAAACTATGCTTCTCAATCAATTTTAAGAAGCATAGTGTGTTTTTGTGACTGTTTGTGCCGAAAAACGAGCACGAAAAAGCGATATTAAGCCATGTTTGCCGCGGAGAGTAATTCTTCTGCGGCTTTTTTTATGTCGGATTTACCCAGCACACTGCTGCCTGCAACCAAAACGGTTGCCCCCGCACGCACGCACTCGGCGGCATTTTCGGCAGAAACACCGCCGTCAACGCTTATTTCATAATCTAGATTGTGTGTTTCTGCATAGTTCTTGAGCTCTTGGCATTTGGGAAGCATGTCCGCCATGAATTTCTGTCCGCCGAACCCCGGTTCTACCGTCATTACAAGAACGAGATCGCAAAGATGAAGATAGGGGAGTATTGCCGATACATCGGTCTTGGGTTTTATAGAGATACCCGATTTTTTTCCGCACGCTCGTATTTTTTTCAATGCCGCCTCGACATCATCCGTCGCCTCGGCGTGTATGGTGATAATATCTGCGCCTGCGGCGGCAAAGTCGTCTATGTAACGAATCGGATCGGTTATCATCAGATGTACATCAAGCACAAGGTCTGTGGATTTGCCCAGCGATTTAACCACTGGCTGACCGAACGAAATATTGGGCACAAAAATACCGTCCATTACATCAAGATGCAGATACTCTGCACCGCCTGCTTTTGCATCTGCTATCTGCGCGCCTGCGTTTGCAAAATCGCAAGCCAATGCCGAGGGAGAAAGCTTGATCTTTTTCATTGCAATAACCTTTCTGTTTGTGGCTTTCGGGATATGTGATTGCTACAAAAAATTATATAAAATAATCGTTATTTTCGGATAGTCTTTTCGACAGCATTATACATATTATGATAGTAAATATACGGTATTTGGGAGCGCGCAGGGAAGTAAAAACATCCGAAGGAACCAACCGATCAATACGCGTTTCCAATGCCTTAAATATACAAATATATAATATACCTTTTAATATTCTTTGTCAATAAAAAAACGAATTCGGCGGTTATAAAATTGCCGAAACTAAATTTAATAAGAGGGTGGATAAAAGGCTAAAAAACATCCTCAAAATTAAGTTCCTCGCTGTTTTTCAGTTCAATTACGGCATCGCGCAGGCGCAGTCTTCCCATTTCCGCTTCTCCGTCTTCCAGCGCGATCGATTCTCCCAGCGCCCCAGCCTCTGCGGTTACAACATCTATTTCGGCATCCCGCACGAATATGGCAATGTAGGTTCGTTTTTCCTCCCAAAGCTTTACCGCCTCGTCGATTTTCCCTTCGTCGATAAGCGCGATCATATCGTCGCATATATTGCAGATCATAGTACAGTTAACTGCGGTGAAAATTATAATAACCGCTAAAAGTACCAAGGCACAAATAAAATTTCCCATTCTTATTCTCCCGATTGATTTGGCTGAGCGTTTTCCTTGGGCAAAACGCTCATTTTTCCTGTGCGTTCAAGTATTACTTTGCTTACTTCCTGCATGTTCTCGAACCCGTTTATTCTAACCTGTGCTTCGATGTCTTCGGTAGAGATGCGCGCTTTCGTAAGGTTTTTTTCGTCAAAACGGCTGTTTTCGTACAGAACTATTGGTTCGCCGTTTAGAAGAGTTCTGAATAGTTTGCTTTTTCTGCTTGCAAACGAAACAATAACCTCGATAGAAGAAAGCATGACCAAAGGCAGTACGCCGTGAAGCAGGGGTATGTCGCTGTCTGTAACAGGCAAAACGGCAAGCTCGGAAAGCAAAATGGTGGTGACCAGCTCGGATACCTGCATTTCGCCTATCTGGCGTTTTCCCATCAGCTTCATCATCAAAGTCAACAGGGTATAAAAAATAAAAGCCCGCGTTACAATAATTGTCATAATTGCACCTCATAAAACTATTTTTGCCGTGCGGACGGCATTTATACTCCTAATCGACTTGACATATCGGTATTTTGCGTGTAAAATCGAAAAAAACACAAAAAGGCAAGTAATATGAAACATAGAGAAGTAGCAGAGGCACTGTTTAATTCGGGATATAACTGCGCGCAGGCGGTGTTTTGCGCGTTTTGCGATGAAACCGGCATCGAGGTGAATACGGCACTCAAACTCATGTCGTCTTTCGGCGGAGGTATGGGCAAACTGCGCGAGGTTTGCGGAGCATGCACGGGTGCATTTGCGGTTGCAGGGCTTCTTTTCGGTAGTTTTGATCCTAATGATAATAATGCAAAGTCGGCACATTATGAGTTGATTAGGCGGATAGCCGAGGAATTCAAGGCGATCCACGGTACATATAATTGCGCGCAACTGATGTCGGGTATAAGCAACGCGGGAGGAAAAGATCCTGCCGAGCGCACGCCCGAGTATTATAAAACCCGCCCTTGTAGCCGATTTGTAGGCGATGCGGCGGATATATTGGACAAAATAATAGCCGAAAAAAGCGCAGACTGAAAAACAAAGCAGAAAAAATCGAAAAAATTTTGATTTTTTTCAAAAAAGGTATTGCAAAATGGTTGACGATGTGTTATTATAATCAAGCGCGCTGACGCAGGCTGGTACGGTTCGGTAGTTCAGTTGGTTAGAATGCCGCCCTGTCACGGCGGAGGTCGTGGGTTCGAGTCCCATCCGAATCGCCACTTTTTTCTAAAAAAACAGCATGCTTCGGCTAACCGCGTAACCGTGCGGATTTAGCTCATTTGGTAGAGCGCCACCTTGCCAAGGTGGAGGTAGCGGGTTCGACCCCCGTAATCCGCTCCAACACCGCTAAAGCGGCGGAATGGCGCCATAGCCAAGCGGTAAGGCAGAGGTCTGCAACACCTTTACCCCCAGTTCGATTCTGGGTGGCGCCTCCAAAACGCATACAAGATAATACATATAACCTTTTTAATGCTGATGTG
>JAZTZF010000146.1:0-11914 GCA_045637325.1 Eubacteriales bacterium
TCTCAATCTCTCCGTCGGTATATTTCTTTTTGCAAATAATTTTTTCGTGTGTTGTCATCGTTGCTTTGTCATGGAAGAAGATCGAAAAGAAGATTTTGAAAAAGATAAAAGCATTGTTCGAGAAAATAAACTCGGCGAAAGCATGAACGAGAAAAACCACGCAAAAAGCAAGAGCTTCTTTGATAGGTTTAAGAAATAAACAAAATTTTAAATATTTTTTAAAAACGGGTATAATATGCCCGTTTTTTCTTGCATTTTTATAAGAAGTGTGATATATTTATAAATTGGATAACGATAAACAATCGGTAACTATACCCTATTGACGGTAAAGTTATTAAATCCGACAACCGATTTCCGAATAAAACACAAAAACAACGAGCTATATTAAAATATCGTTGTTACCGAAAGGACAAAAATATGACGACCGTATACATTCTCCTTGCGAGAGGATTTGAAGAAAGCGAAGCACTTGTGCCTGCAGACTTGCTGAAACGCGCCGGCGCAAATGTAGTGCTTGTTGCAACCGAGGGCGGGCTTGCCGTGACTGGCTCCCACGGTTTTACGATCACTGCCGACATTACTATTGACGAGCTCAGAAAAGAGGACATGAGCGCTCTTGTTCTGCCCGGCGGACTTCCCGGCACCGATCTGCTCGCAAACAACCCCAGAGTTCTGGATATTATCGAATACGCGGCAAACAAGGGTTTGTTTATCGCGGCAATATGCGCCGCACCGTATATACTCGGCAAGATGCGTCTGCTCGACGGCAGAAACGCCGCAGTATATCCCGATTTTGCAGAACATCTCCAATATGCGAACATCACCGGCAAGAAGGTAGAGCACGACGATATCTTTATTACCGCCGAGGGCATGGGTGTTGCATTTGAGTTTGGGTTCAAGCTCGTCGAGGTACTTTTCGGCGCGCAAGCCGCGGACGATATTCGCACTTCGATAAGATATAATTAATCGATAAGATATAATTAATCGATAACATAAAAAACACAAAAAGGGGGAGTGGAAAATGACCGAAGAAACAAAAGAAAAACTAAAAAGTCCGGTTATTACAACCCCTTTGCTTGTGATTTTTGTAATATTCGCCATGCAGGCATCAAAATACGCATTGCGAACCCTCGAAAGCGATACGAATATATTTGTTGCGATAGGTGTCATACAGCTTGCAACCCTTGCACTGCCCTGTATGGTCTACTACCTTTTGAAGGGGCGCAAACTGCAGGAGCCGGTGTATTTGATACCGAAAAGCGGTCCTCATATACTGTTTTTGCTATTCGCGGCATTGTTTTTTGTCTGCGGAATGTTGATGATAAAGTTTTTCTACTTTGTCAAGGGCGGAGAAGTCGCCTCGCTGGTTAACTTCTACGACGATTTTTCGGGAACCGCAGAGGGTTCGAGTCAGATAGAAATAGTTCTTTCGCTTATAATAATCCCTGCCTTTTGCGAGGAGATCTTCTTTAGAGGAATAGTGTTTTCGGAGTACCGCAAATACGGCACTGCAAACGCCGTTATAATGTCTTCGGTTTGCTTTGCGATGCTTCATTTTTCTATAGAAAACATATTTATTTACCTTTTCACGGGGCTTTTGCTCGGTTTTGTCACCGCAATGACACGCTCGATTATCCCGTCGATAGCATTGCACCTTTTGAGCAATACGCTAAGCATCTACGCAAGCGATGCGTTCTTGCGCGTGACGGTTATCAAAAACGGCGCGTTCTTTATTGGGTTCGTGCTTGCCATTGTAACCAGCATAACGCTTATACTTATGCTTTCACGCGTGGAGAGCATTTGCTATTCCTACGCAGAGAAGCCGCCGGTGGAATCGATCCCCCCGAAAAGCAGTTCTCATTTGGCTAAGGTATTCTTTTCGCCTACATTTATTATACTTGTATTGGCATTTGTAGCCGTTTCTGTTTTTGCATAGCAACGGTTCTATTTACAATGGGAGGTATTTCTCTTGGCAGATAACAAAGAACACAGCCGCGCAGACGATATTTTTGATATATTGAATTCGTACAGCGGCAACACTGCAGAGTCCGAACCGAAAAAGACGGACGCGCCAGAACAAAAAAATATCAGTCACGTTGATGAAATAATCGAAATGCTATCCTCCGATACTCCGGCCGAAACGGCTTCCGACGAGGACGAGCTTCCTACGTCTATTTTCAACCATCTGAGCGAAGAAAGCGACAACTCCGCCACTGTTCCTGCAGACCGTGAGACGCAAAGCCACTTTTCCGACCATTTTTCTGCAGATGACGGAACGGCACCTCCGCTACCGACCAACGAAGAAGAGGAAGAAGACGAAGAGCAAGCTCCGAAATCCGAAAGCGGTATAAAAAAGGCTTTTCGGCAACTGAGCGTAGTGCCGAAAGCGATAATCTATATAGTTTTGGTTATTTTTGCTTCTGCATATCTTTCTTACTATATAATCACTATCGGCAATGATATTTTTGCATTGGTTGCAGACACGCGCGAGGTAACAATAACCATAGAAGACGGCGCAACGCACGAGACTGTCGGCAAAAAATTAAAAGAAAACGGTATTATAGAGTACGATTGGGTGTACAGACTCTATATGAAATACCGCGGCGACGGCGACAGCGCCACCGAATATATCCCCGGCGAGTATACGCTTAATGCCAACTATAACTATTCTCAGATAATCACCGTTCTTACGGCAAACAGCGTAAAGCGAGAAATAGTCACCATAACCATTCCCGAGGGTTATACCATCGATCAGATTATAGACCTCTTGACCGAAAAGGGTGTCGGTCAGCGCGAAGAATATATCGACGCCATTAACAATTACCCATTCAAGTGGGATTTTGTCAAATTTCTCGACGAAAAGGGTTATTCCGAACACAGAAAATACCGTCTGGAGGGTTATCTCTATCCCGATACCTACGATTTCTATACCACCGAGGACGAGGTGCTTGTCATAAATAAAATGCTGAATGCATTCAACGACAAGTTTTGGAAGAATTTCACCGCCAAAAACATCAAGGGCGAGTCGCCTCAAAAAACAATGCTTGATAAATACGGTTTGGATTTTGACGATATCGTAATACTCGCATCATTGGTCCAAAGCGAGGGCGGCACGGTAGACGATTTTTACGCGATTTCGCATGTGTTCCACAACCGTCTTGCCAACCCCTCGACATTCCCGAGGCTCGAAAGTGACGCAACCATACAGTATGTATTGCCCGAGCGTATTACCGATTCTACACAGCTCGATCCGTCCTACGAAACCCCCTATAACACCTATCTGTACGACGGTCTGCCTCCGGGAGCGATAAGCAACCCCGGTCTTGATGCGCTCACCGCCACACTATTCCCCACCGCGCCCACAACAAGCACGGGCGCCACTATCAATGCCTATTTCTTTGTTTCAAACAACGCAGGCAAGACCTATTATGCCTCGAGCAGAAGCGGTCACGAGAACAATGTAGCTCAGGTCAAAAAAGACAACGAGGCAATAGAAGCAGGAACCTATGAACAATAGACAAAAACGCCCCGAACTTCTCTCGCCGGCAGGCAATCTCGAAAAACTCAAATATGCTATAAATTACGGTGCAGACGCGGTTTATTGCGCGCTTGACAGGTTTGGCATGCGTGCATCCGCAGGCAATTTCTCCCCCGATCAGCTTATCGAGGGGCTCGATTATGCACACAAGCGCAATGCAAAAGTGTACTTAACTCTTAACACGATGCCGCGCGACAGCGAGCTCTCATCTTTGCGCGAATATGCAAAAATTCTTGCCGAGATAATGCCCGATGCTTTTATAGTAAGCGATCCGGGTGTAATGGACATTGTAAAGAACGAAATTCCGTCTGCCGAAATACATCTTTCGACACAGGCATCGACCGTAAATTCGGCTTCTATCGCATTTTGGAGCAGGTACGGCGTAAAGCGTGTTGTTCTTGCGCGTGAGCTTTCGCTTGCCGAGATAAAGACGATCCGCGAGAATATTCCCGAGGAAACCGAGCTTGAATGTTTTGTTCACGGTGCAATGTGCGTTTCTTATTCGGGAAGATGTTTGCTGTCCAACTATTATACCGCAAGAAACGCCAACGGAGGTCAATGTGCACAGCCCTGCCGATGGAAATATTATCTTAGGGAGGACAAGCACGGCGAGACCGCCGTTGCCGAGCAGGACGAAAACGGCACGTATGTATTTTCGTCACGCGATATGCGGATGATAGAGCATATAGGCGATCTTGTGTCGGCAGGCATAGATTCGCTTAAGATAGAGGGCAGAATGAAGAGCGCCTACTATACGGCGGCGATTACCAACGCCTACCGTATCGCGCTTGATAATTATTATGCAAACAAGCCCTACGACGAGCGGTGCACGCGCGAGACCGAGAGCGTGAGCCACCGCGAATACGGCACAGGATATTTTTATTCCTCGCCGCAAACAGATGCAAACATAGTTATTCAAAACGAATATATCGCAGATCGCCCTTTTCTTGCAACGGTAACAGAGTTTGATGCCGAAAAAGGGCTTGCCAAGTGCTTTCAGCGAAACAAGATGTTCGTCGGAAGCAAGGCAAACCTTCTCTCACCGGGTGGTTTCGGAACCGATTTCGTTATAGGTAACATGTATGATATCGACATGAATCCTATCGAATCCACTCCGCACGCGGGAATGGAGTTTTATTTGGAGATCGATTCCGCAAAAAGCGGCGACATTATCAGAGGAGCATAAATGGTTTCGTTAAAAGACTTAGCTCAAGAAAAAGTAACGATAATATCGGGTCCTTACGGCTCGGGCAAGACGAATATTGCCGTAAATCTGGCAATGTCGATCGCCGCCGACGGCGAAATATGCCGAATTGCCGACCTTGATATAGTAAACCCATACTTTCGCAGTGCCGACAATGCAGAAATGCTTAATAAACTCGGTGTTCAGGCGATGATTCCCGTTTTCGCAAACACCAACGTGGATATCCCTGCCCTGCCGCCCAACTATCACATGCTGTTTACTGGCGAGGGGAAATCGGTAGCGGACGTAGGCGGCGACGGCGACGGCGCGGCTGTATTGGGTCTCTCGCACGATGATTATATAGAAGCAGGGTACAAAATGTATTTTGTATATAACCGCTATCGCTATATAACCGCCGAACCCGAGGGTGCACTGGAGGTGCTTGAGGATATAAAACGCGCATCCGGGCTTGAGTTCCACGGGATTATAAATAATTCCAATTTGGGTACAGAAACCACCGAAAGTACGGTAACAGACGCTATTCCCTATGCAAAAAGGCTTTCCGAAATTTCGGGATTGCCGCTTCTCGTTACCACTTCTCCCGATTGGGTGGATGTTCCCGACACAGTAAAGATTACCGATATAACAAAAAAGTTATTTTGATAATAAAAATCCATAATACAGAGGACAAGAAAATGAACAAAGTAACATTCAAAACCGACCTGTGTAAGGGTTGCGGTCTTTGTGTTTCGGCATGCCCCAAGAAGATAGTTATTCTTGACAAGAGCAAGCTCAACGCAAAAGGTTATCATCCCGCCACCGTTACCGAAATGGACAAATGCATTGCCTGCGCTATGTGTGCAACAATGTGTCCCGATGTTGTTATAACAGTAGAAAGAGGTGACAAATAATGGGCGAAAAGCTTTTGATGAAGGGCAACGAAGCAATTGCAGAAGCCGCTATCCGTGCTGGCTGTAAACTTTTCTTCGGTTATCCTATCACCCCTCAGACAGAACTTGCCGAATACATGGCAAAGCAGATGCCCAAGCGCGGCGGGCTTAGCCTTCAGGCAGAAAGCGAAATTGCCGCAATTAACATGGTGCTCGGCGCCGCAAGTACGGGTGCGAGAGTTATTACCAGCTCGTCCTCGCCCGGAATTTCGCTTAAGAGCGAAGGTATTTCTTACATAATCGGCTCGGATCTTCCCTGCGTTATAGTTAACGTACAGCGCGGCGGCCCCGGTTTGGGCGGTATCCAGCCTGCACAAAGCGACTATAATCAGGCAACAAAGCCACTCGGCCACGGCGACGGACATGCAATCGTTCTCGCACCGAACTCGGTACAGGAAATTGCAACCCTCGTGGGCGAAGCGTTTGACCTTGCCGATATCTATCGCATGCCTTGTATGATACTTGCCGACGGTGCGCTCGGTCAGATGATGGAGCCTGTTGATTTTGAAGCAAAACCTGCACGCGAGATTCCCGAGAAGGATTGGGCGTGCTGCGGTCATGGCGGAAAACGCGTCCATAATATCGTCAACTCGCTTTATATCGAACCCGAAGAGCTCGAAAAAATCGTGCTCGAGCGTTTCGAGAGATACAAAAAGCTCGAAGAAAACGAAGTTAAATACGAAGAATATCTTACCGATGATGCCGATATTATAATCGTCGCATACGGTATTACCTCGCGTATTGCAAAAACCGCGGTTCGCAACGCGCGCAAAAAAGGTATAAAGGCAGGTCTTTTCCGCCCCATCACTCTTTATCCCTTCCCTGCAAAGGAACTTAATGCACTTGCAGACAAGACAGGCTCGTTCCTTTCGGTAGAAATGAACATGGGGCAAATGGTGAACGATATTAAAATCGCCATCGATTGCAAAAAGAAGGTATACCATTACGGAAGAACGGGCGGCATGATACCCTCTCCCGAGGAAATACTTGCAAAAATCGAAGAAATTTCGGGAGGAAACGCATAATGATCGTATTTGAAAAGCCTCATGCGCTTACAGATAAACCCTTTCACTACTGCCCCGGCTGTACTCACGGCATAATCCACCGTCTTGTTGCAGAGGTCATTGATGAGCTCGGCGTAGAAGAAAAGACGGTTGGTATTGCTCCCGTCGGCTGCTCGGTTTTCGCTTACAACTACTTTAACTGCGATATGATAGAGGCTCCTCACGGACGCGCTCCTGCCGTTGCAACAGGCGTAAAGCGCGCTAACCCCGACCTTACCGTATTCACCTATCAGGGTGACGGCGACCTTGCCGCTATCGGCACCGCCGAGACGGTACACGTCGGCGCAAGAGGAGAGAACATTACTATCATCTTCGTTAACAACGCAATTTACGGCATGACGGGCGGACAGATGGCACCTACCACACTTCTCGGTCAGGTTTCCACCACCTCGCCTTACGGCAGAATTAAAGAACTTCAGGGTAACCCCATCCGCGTTTGCGAAATGGTGAGCACGCTTGACGGCGTTGCCTATGCAGAGCGTGTTTCGGTAGACTGTGTTCAGAACGTACGCGCCGCAAAGAAAGCAATTAAAAAAGGCTTTGAAATGCAGCAACAAAAGAAAGGCCTTTCGATCATCGAGGTTCTTTCCACCTGCCCCACCAACTGGGGACTTTCGCCCGAAAAATCAATCGAATGGTTGCGCGAAAACATGATGGCGCACTATCCGTTGGGCGTTTATAAAGACGTTACCAAGGAGGAAACAAAATGAGTGCAATTCTCTTAGCAGGATTCGGCGGACAGGGTATCCTTTTTGCCGGAAAACAGCTTGTGCTTGCAGGAATGAAAAGCGATAAGCAGGTTAGCTGGCTCCCCTCCTACGGTCCCGAAATGCGCGGCGGTACGTGTAACTGCTCGGTAAATATCGACGACGAGCCTATCGGTTCGCCGCTTGTTACCACTCCCGATATTCTTATCGCCATGAACAAACCCTCGCTTTTGAAATTCGAGGGCAGAGTTGCGGTCGGCGGTACTATCGTTATTGACAGCTCGCTGATCGACGTAGAAACTTCCCGCAAGGATGTTAACGCTTATTATATCCCTGCAACGCAGATGGCAAACGAAGCAGGCATTTCCAAGCTTGCCAACGTTATAATTCTCGGATATCTCATGAAGAAGACAGATCTTTACGATTTTGATTATTTCATGGATTGTATCAAGGCATCCGCGCCTAAATCCAAGCCCGAATTGGGCGAGCTGAATGCAAAAGCTCTCCAAATGGGTTACGATTACAACGACTAATGTATAACGAATCCGTCAAAAACAGATCCTGCGCCGTTATTGCCGCCGCAGGAAGCGGAAGGCGCATGGGCGAGGTATCGAAACCCAATATTAAGATTCTGGGCAAAACCCTTTTCGAGTACGTGCTCGATGCATTCGACCGTTCCTGTGTCGATGAAATAGTCGTAGTATGCTCGGAGGATAACGAAAACTCGCTTTGCGCGTTGGCAACCGAATACAAAAAGCCGATAACCTTCACACGCGGCGGAAAAACCCGTGCGGAATCGGTTTTTAACGGAATATCGCAATCATCCAAGGGCACCGAGCTTATTTGTGTGCATGACTGTGCGCGTCCGTTTGTTACGGCGGAAATGATAAACGAAGCACTGATTGCCGCCGAAAAGCAGGGCGCATCCTGCGTTTGCGCAGACGTTACCGACACGATAAAATACAAGCATCCGGCTACGGGTTTTGTTTCCACGCCCGAGCGTGCGTCGCTTTTTGCGGTTCAGACACCGCAATGCTTTAAAAAATCGCTTTATCTTCACGCCGTGAACGCAGTCGGCGGAGATATTTCGTCTTTTACAGACGAAACGTCACTGCTTGAGGAGATCGGCGTTGAGGTTGCTTATCTTAAACAGACGGGAACCAACATGAAGTTGACGGTAGTTGACGACGTTCCCGTGGCTGAAATTTTAATGAGTAAAAGAGAGGTTCGGCATGATCAGAATAGGTCAGGGTTATGACGTTCACCGCCTTGTCGAGGGCAGAAAGCTCATTGTAGGCGGGAAAGAAATCGAATACGAAAAAGGTTTGCTTGGGCATTCTGATGCCGACGTTCTTACACACGCTATTTGCGATGCTTTGCTCGGGGCGGCGGCTTTGGGCGATATCGGCAAAAGATTCCCCGATTCGGATGACAAATACAAGAACGTCAGCTCGCTCAAACTGCTTGCAGAAGTCGGACGGTTGCTTAAAACGATGGGATGCGAAATAAACAACATCGACGCAATAATTATTGCCGAAGCACCCAAATTTTCGCCTTATATAGACGAAATGCGCCGTAATATCGCCAATACGCTGAATATCAGCACGGGCGCGGTAAGCATAAAGGCAACCACCGAGGAAGGGCTTGGTTTTACCGGCAAAAAAGAAGGAATCGCGGCGAGTGCTGTCGCCGTTATTAATGAATAACAAGAGGTTTTTATGCAGAAACAATATCTTTCAGGCAAAGTAATCACACCCGAAGGGATAATTAACGGCAGTGTCGCTTTCGAAAACGGTTTGATAAGCGAAGTATCTGCCGGAAAAGCAGAAAACGATTATTACATCGCCCCCGGTTTTATAGACATTCACGTTCACGGCGGCGGCGGTCACGACTTTATGGACGGCACCGAGGAGGCGTTCCTCGGCGCGGCAAAACTGCATGCATCGCACGGAACGGCTACGCTGTTGCCCACCACGCTTACCTGTCCCGACGAGGAGCTTTTTCACTCGTTTGACATATTCCGCAAGGTTCAAAATGACGAAACCTACGGCGGAATGTTCTACGGTATGCACCTCGAAGGTCCCTATTTCTCATCTAAACAGGCAGGCGCGCAGGACCCCAAATATCTGAAGAATCCCGAAAAAGAGCATTTTAATGCCATTCTCGAAAAGGGCGAGGGTATTATTGCACGCTGGTCGGTAGCACCCGAGCTTGACGGTGCGTTGGAGCTTGGCGACAGACTTTCTGAGCTTGGCATCTGTGCTTCCATGGGACACTCCGATGCGCTTTATGAAGAGGTACTCGAAGCGGTAAAGCACGGCTATACCCATTTGACGCATTTTTACAGCGGTATGAGTGCGCTGACAAGAAAACACGGCTATCGCTATCCCGGCATGATCGAAAGCGGATATATGATCGATCCGCTTAAGGTCGAGGTTATCTGCGACGGCAAACATCTGCCGCTTTCGATGCTCAAGTATGTTTTCACGGCAAAAGGAACCGAAAAATGTGCGCTCGTAACCGACGCTATGCGCGGTGCGGGAATGACAGAGGGCAAAACCATACTCGGTTCGCTGGAAAACGGTCAGGAATGCTATATCGAAGACGGTGTTGCAAAGATGCCCGGCGGAGAAGCGTTTGCAGGCAGTGTTGCAACGACCGACAGACTTGTACGCACCGCAATACAGGCAGGCGCAAGCCTTACCGATGCGGTAAAGATGATGACGTCCACCCCTGCCGAAATAATCGGCATAAAGGACAGGGGCGAAATAGTTTGCGGAAAACGCGCAGACTTTACGGTATTTGATGAAAATATAAATATTGTCGCTGTTATTTCGGGCGGCAAAACCATATACGAAAGGTGATTAACAAAATGGCAATTATCAAACAAGGAAAAGTAGACAAACTCGATTATCTCGCATTCGAAACCAGAGCTGAAATGGGCGAATATGCGGCAAAAGAAGCCGCAAAAGAGATCAACCGCCAGATCAAGGAAAAGGGCACTATCAATATGATCTTCGCCGCCGCACCCAGCCAAAACGATTTCCTTGCGGCACTCATCAAGGACGAAACCATCGACTGGTCCAAGATCAACGCATTCCACATGGACGAATATATCGGACTTGCGGCAGATGCACCTCAGGGATTCGGCAACTTCCTTAAAAACGCTATTTTCGGCAAGGTTCCCTTTGCCTCTGTTAACTATATCGACTGCACTGCAGAAGATCCCGAAGCAGAATGCGTTCGTTATTCCGCACTTTTGACTGCCAACAAGTGCGATATTATCATTATGGGTATCGGCGAAAACGGTCATATCGCGTTTAACGATCCCCACGTTGCAGACTTTAACGACAAAAAGGTTGTAAAGGTTGTTTCTCTCGACGAGACCTGCCGTATGCAACAGGTTAACGACGGTTGCTTCGCAAAGATCGACGATGTTCCCAAGTTTGCTCTCACCCTTACTATCCCCACCCTCGTTGCCGCAGAAAGCGTATTCTGCATCGTTCCTGTTAAAACCAAGGCTAACGCTGTAAAGAATACCGTTTTGGGCGAGATCAGCGAAGAATGCCCTGCAACCATACTCCGCAGACACGACAACGCAACTCTTTATCTTGATGCCGACAGCGCATCTCTTATCTAATCAGTAACGAATGAACGTATCTATCAGCCGTTTGCAGGAGGGGGTATATATCTCCTCCTGCAAAACCGACAAATTCAAATCCGCCGTTATGACGGTTTCTTTTGCTGTGCCGCTTGACAGCGAAACCGCCTCGGGATATTCTTTGCTCACCAATCTGCTGTCACTTTCGACGGGCAGTTACCCCACCATGCAATCGTTCTCGATAATCAAGGACGAGCTTTACGCGCTGGGGTTAGACGCCTATGTCCAGCGCAGAGGCGAGCTTTTGTTGATACGGCTGGAGATAAACACCATAGCGGATTCTTACGCGTTCGACCGAGAAAAGGTGCTTTACCGTGCGACCGAGCTTCTCGGCGATGCGATATTCAATCCGCATCTGGTAAACGGCATATTCCCAAAAGAAAGCGTAGAGTACGAAAAGCAGTGCCTTATTGAAGAGATCTCGTCGCTTGTGGAGAACAAGCACGCGTTTGCAATGCTGCGCGCACGCCAGATAATGTGCAAGGGCGAGCCTTTTGCGGTAGACGCCGCGGGAGAAACAGATAAGGTAAAATTGCTCGACGGCGAAAAGCTAATGCCGTTTTACCGCAACATTATCGAAAAAGCGCCTGTTTTTATAACCTATGCAGGCGAGGCGGATTTTGAGTACGTAGAGGAATGTGTGAGAAAACACCTTCCCTTTTCTCGGCGCAGTGCCTATCTGCCCGAGCCGATAATTCATCCTGGGCAGAACGCGATAACACGCGTCTGCGAAAAGATGGAGATGGAGCAAAGCATCCTCGTGCTCGGTTTTAATGCAGAACCTGCCGACAGCAAAAAGAAACGCGCCGTA
>JAZTZF010000147.1:0-4441 GCA_045637325.1 Eubacteriales bacterium
ACATGGCTACGATCCGACTTGAAAAGATTTGATTAAACGAGATGTTTTGAGATTTATCCACGAACCCAATAAAATTAAAAGTCTAGTTTACCGCTTTTCTAAAAAGCATTGATTATAATTGACGGAGGAACTTGATTATGCAGAGCTTTCCGAAAATATATGTTATCATCCCTGTATATAATTGCGAAAAATATTTAACGCAGGCAGTCATGTCGATTATAAATCAACCTTATAAGGACATTGATATAATTTTGGTGAACGACGGTTCAAAAGATAATTCTCCGTTGATTTGTGAACAATTGAAAACTGAATACGATAATATACACGTTATTCATCAAGACAACCAAGGTGTATCGGTCGCCAGAAATACCGGAATTGAATATGTACTTAATCTTCCATCCAAGCCTAACAGTTATATAGCATTTTTAGATTCTGATGATCTTTGGGCCAAGGATTGTTTGACTGATGATGTCGTTTCGTTGTTTGATAAAGACATAATTTGTTTTATGTCGTGTAATGTTTCTAACGATTTAAAAACATATCTAGAACATTACATTGATCCCAACTTCGGTAGAGTTATGAACGGCGGCACAGGTGCAATTTGGGGGGATTTTCACCATTTTGCAACTCGATTTGTCAACATTGATTTATATCGTAAATATAACATACGATTTGACGTATCCTTAAAATATGCAGAAGATCACGTCTATATAATTGAAATTTCTTATTTAGCGGAACATATTCGAGAAATCCCTAAAATGTTATATTTGTATAGGGATAATTTAAGTTCCGTTATGTATAATCGCACACACGGCATCGAATTCTTTCTTCCGCAAATTCATGGTTGGCTAAGATTAGACAAAAGGATGCAACAATTTTCCACTAACACACGCGAAGTGCTTAACGCCGGTCACTTTTTGGCACGTAAATGTATTTTAAGCATGGCACAAGAACACTATAAATATTTTGGCAGAAAAAAATCACTCTATGATGTTTTATCAAATTTAGACATTTATGAAGACTTTCTTAGATCTGACGCTTTCGAATCTAACCAATCGACATATAATGAGTACTGTTTGTTTAACAACCATCCAAATCTATTTCTTCTAAAATATTATTTTATTGGTACACTTTTCTTCATATACAAAAAAACCTTTTCTCGTTTTGACAAAAGACAGTATTCATTGCCGAATAAATATCTCGATTTAAACGACATTTAATTATTAAGGACAACTGCCATGACAAAGCTACCCAAAATACATGTCATAATGCCTGTTTACAATTGCGAAAGCTATATAACTTCTGCTGTTTCTTCTATTCTTTCGCAGCCATATAAGAATATTGATATCTTGATTATTGATGACGGTTCTAAAGACTCTTCCCCTGCCATATGTGATGCGCTGAGCGAAAAATACCAAAACATCAGCGTTATACATAAAATGAACGGGGGTGTTTCTGCCGCAAGAAACGACGGAATCAATCATATTCTCAGTATATGTGACATTGAAAAAGATTATATCGCTTTTTGCGATGCAGACGATCTTTGGGGAAAAGATTGTTTATCGCAGGATCTCGATACGGTTTTAGATCAAGATATGATTTCATTCAAATCATGCAGTATGAGCAATGACGGCAAGAGGTGTTCGGCTCCGCACGGCGAATGCAAATCGGGCGAGGTTGCGCCGGGCGGATGCAAAGCGGTTTGGAGCTATCCTTTCCATTTCGGTGCATTTCTTTATAAGGCTCGTCTTTTTAAGGACTATAACATTCGTTTTGATACCACATTAAAATACAACGAAGACAAAGTATTGTTAATGCAGTTAATTTATCTGGCTGATAAAATACGCCATATACCGAAGATGCTGTATCTATACAGAAAGAACCCTGCTTCTGCAATGCATACCCGTCCGAGAGGAATTGATTATTATATTCCGCTTATCGAGGGTTGGTCGCGCTCGGATATTGCCATGCGAGATTTTGGCAACGAGCAACGCGGCGGAATGAAGGTCGGGCGCGTTATGGCAATGATTTATGTTGTCGATATGGCGAAAGAGCATTACCAGGGTTTCGGCAAAAGGCGTGTGTTGGAAAGCGTTATAAAGAATCACGAGATTTATAACGACTTTCTGGCTCTTAATCGCGCAGATGTTTCGGAAGGTGACTACAGCGAATACTGTTTGTTTAAGAATCATCCCTGTCTGTTTATGCTAAAGCATTATCTACTCGGTTTTGTCGCACGCATATATAAGGCTTTAACGGGAATCAAGTTTGTTTCAAATTATTTATACGAGCGCGAATTTGTAAAAGATAACGATTATATATGATTAGCAGGAGTAAATATGTCATACGAAATTGACTATTCTGTTGTTATAAGAACAATAGGCACAGCAGGTGAAAAATACGAGGCTTTGTTGGCTTCTATTGAATCACTAGAACCCCGCCCTAAGGAAGTTATCGTTGTTTTGCCCGAGGGATACGAAAAGCCCAAAGAACAGCTCGGCTGGGAAACATTCTATTTTTCCCCAAAGGGAATGGTAACACAGCGCGTGTACGGAATAAACATGGCTAAAACAAAATATGCTCTTGTTTGCGACGACGATGTATCCTTTGAAAGCGATTTTGTTCAAAAGTTATATAAGCCGATTCACGATGGAATATGCAGTTTTTCTGCAGGTCCGCTATTATCGTTTCTTCCGCCGAAAGGCCCGAAAACAATAATAAGCGCCGTTATGGGCGCGGCTGCCCCTACCTTGTTTAATAAACAGAGATATGTATCTATTCTCCGTACGGGCGGATATTCGTTCAACCGCAATATAAATACGCAGGATGAGCTTTATTACGAGGCACAATCCTTGGCGTGGACATGCTTCTTTGCCGATGTAGATGCATTCAAACAGATCGATATCGACGGAGAACGCTGGCTTGATATGAACGGATACTCTGCGCTCGACGACCAGACGATGTTCTATAAAGGATGGTTAAAAGGACTGAAAACCGTTGTGGTTTCAAACGCGTTATATCAGCATTTGGATGCAAAAACATCGACTCGCAAGAACAAGCCCGCGACAGTCTATTCGTCTGTATTCAACCGTTATGTTTTTTGGCACAGGTTTATATATAAACAGCAGAAGAATGCTCTATCTGCATTTTGGTCTAAACTCTGTTACGGTTACAGATGGATGTGGTGCTACATATGGGAAGTGCTTGACCTTATAAGACACAGAAGCACACGCGATGATTTTAACCTGTTCAAAAAGGCACACAAGGATGCCAAAGCGTTTGTTAAAACCAAGGAATATTTAGAACTGCCCGATATAAATCATTCTTAAATTGATAAGTTGGTTTGAATAATGAAAAAAGTTTTATTTCTCATCCACGATCTCTGCCAAGGCGGCGCCGAAAAGGTTCTGGTTAATCTGGTAAATAACATGAACCGTGAGAAGTTTGATATCACGGTAATGACCTTGTTTGATGTCGGCGTTAACAAGCAGTTTTTGAAAAAAGATATTAAATATAAAAGCTGTTTTAAGCATGCCGTCCCCGGCAATTCGCATTATATGAAGCTTTTGACACCCAAACAGCTCTATCGTTGGCTTGTAAAAGACAGCTATGATATTGTCGTTTCCTATCTCGAGGGGCCCTGTGCGAGAGTTGCAAGCGGCGCTCCCGACGGAACAAAGGTGGTTTCCTACATACATATTACCATTCCTACCGAAAAGGATATCGCCCGTCCTTTCCGCAGTTTCAAAGAAGCATCGGAATGCTATCGACGCGCGGATATGATGGTATATGTTTCGCAGACGGTTATGGATGTTTTCCAAAAATCCTGCCCTACCGAAAACAATATTGTTTTGTACAATACCAACGAATCTAATGAAATTATCGAGAAGTCAAAAGAGGCGTTGGACTGCGAGCTGTCTTCTGCCGAATTTAATTGGTGCAGTGTCGGTAAGCTGACCGGTTCAAAGGGATTTGACCGCATGTTGCGCATACAGAAGCGCCTGATTGACGAGGGATATAATACACATTTCCATGCACTGGGTATCGGAGAACTTGGTGACAGTCTTAAGGCTTGGTGCGAAGAAAACGGCATTTCGAACAGCGTGACTTTTTGGGGATATCAAACCAATCCTTACAAATTTGTTTCAAAATGTGATCTATATGTCTGCGCAAGCCATGCCGAAGGTTTTTCGACATCGGCAACCGAGGCACTTATTGTCGGAACTCCCGTATGTACCGTTGAGGTTTCGGGCATGAAGGAAATGCTGGGTGCTGACAACGAATGGGGTATCGTTACCGACAATAACGAAGAAGATCTGTATTGCGCGATCAAAAGATTCCTTGACGATCCCGACATGCTGAAAATGTATACCGAAAAGGCACTCGAACGCGGTAAGACGTTTAGTACCGAAAACACTGTAAGAGCAGTTGAGGATATGCT
>JAZTZF010000148.1:0-4319 GCA_045637325.1 Eubacteriales bacterium
CAAGATCTGCTGGATTCTGCCGAGAACGATCTAAAAAACAAGGACATCGAGGCAACCGAGTATCCCGACGGCAGTATAGAGTATCATTATGATAATTTCGATATGATCAAACTCAATACGCTTCGCGGGTCGAACGATATATACTTTGTTCCGTCGAGTATGGGTTACAACGACGTGACAAATTCTTAGAAAAACAAATAAAAAGACAGAGCCGATGCAGGTTGTACCTTCATCGGCTCTCTTTTGTTTATAAACGATTCAATCTACATATCTCTGGTGGCGATTATATTCGCGCCTGTACCGCATATATTTTCGATTATCACCTGACCGCGTTTTACGGGGGCATTAACCGTGCATTCGTGCAGGGCATCCATAATATCAAACGTTTTGTCCTTCGGAACCGCACGATCTGTGCGTACCGCAAGACGGTTGTGTATACCGCCGATTATGCCTACCGAGCCCGTAACCGTGCGCATGGGGGAAACAACCTCGTTTTTGCCGTATTCGGTACCCTTTGGGCAGGAATTGCCGATCACGTCAAGCGTTTCTTCGTCAACCTTTAGACGGCATCCGCGCGGACAGATGATACAAATCATTTCTTTCATCTTGCATCCTCCTCCATATCTATAGCCGAAACGGTAAGCCTGCCTTTGACGTTATCAAGCAATGTTTTGGGCAGAGTTATTTTCTGCATTTCGGCAGGCGCCAAAAACTCGCACGGGTAGGAGGCTATGATTTCGCCCTCCGATTCCAACGATATTTTACCCGACCGTATTTTCTTTGATACGCGGAAGAGAATGTCAACCGATTCTTCGATATTCTCGCGGTTTAATCTTTGCGGTACGGTGTAAGTGACGTTCAAGCCGTTAATCACAAGCGTAGTTTCTCCGCCGTCGTTTTTGCTTTGGCCGAGCACATATTTTGCCGCGCTTCTGCCTGCCAGCTCGCTTTCGGCAGAAACGTAGTCTACAAGGTCGTGCACGTGAAGCACGTTGCCGCAAGCAAAAATTCCGCTTTCGCTCGTCTGCATATCCTCGGTGACGGTTGCACCTTTGGTGCGTACGTCAAGAGTGATGCCGGCATTAAGCGTAAGCTCGTTTTCGGGTACAAGACCGACCGACAACAGCAGAGTATCGCAATCAAACTTCTTTTCGGTGCCGGGTATGGGTTTCTTGTTTTCGTCAACCTGCGAAATGATTATACCCTCGAGCGCGTTTTTGCCCAGAACCTTTGTTACGGTGTGCGAAAGATAAAGCGGAATATCAAAATCCTCAAGACACTGAGCGACGTTGCGCGAAAGTGCGTTTGCATATTCCGAAATTTCGACAACCGCCAAAACCTCTGCACCCTCCAGCGTCATGCGGCGCGCCATAATCAAGCCGATGTCGCCGCTTCCGAGAATAACTATACGCTTGCCGACCAGATAACCCTCGATATTAAGATACCGCTGTGCGGCACCGGCGGTGAAAACACCGCGTCCTCTGTCGCCGGGGACGAATATCGGGCCGCGGTTGCGCTCTCTGCAACCCATTGCAAGTATTATTGCTTTTGCCTCGATCTGTTCAAACCCGTTTTCCACCGAAACGGCAGAAATCACCTTGTCCTCTATCTCGAGCACGGTTGTGCCGAGCTGAAGCGTAATCGAGGTGCCGTTTAACATGTCGATATATTTTGCGGCATATTCGGGACCTGTTAATTCCTCGCCGAAGCGATGAAGCCCAAATCCGTTGTGAATGCACTGATTAAGAACACCGCCTGCCTCGCGGTCGCGCTCAAGCACAAGAATATCCTTAACCCCTGCCTCGTATGCGGCAACCGCCGCCGCCAACCCTGCAGGACCTGCGCCGATGATAACTATATCGCGTTTGCTCATTTTTTTGCACCGACCTTTCCGGCAACTATATAAGAGCCGTTTTTGTCCCAAAGCACCTTTTCGGGTTTAATGCCGTAATATTTGCAGAGTATCTCGTGTATCTTCACACCGCAGAAACCGCCTTGGCACCTGCCCATACTGCTTCCCGTACGGCGCTTTATGCCGTCGAGCGTGCGCGGCTTGACGTAGGAGTTGAGCGCATTTATAATTTCAGCCTCGGTAATAAGGTTGCAACGGCAGATAACGTTGCCGTATTTGGAATCGCGGTTGCATATCTCGCGCTTTTCGTCGTCGGAAAGCTCGGCAAAGCATATATGAGCATCGGCATATTCCCAGTTTTCTTTTTCGGTAAGAATCATACCGCAATCCATAAGTATTTCAACCATGTATTCGCCGATCGCGGGAGCAGACGAAAGTCCGGGGGATTTTATCCCTGCGACGTTTATAAAATGCCTGCAGAGCGAAGATTCCCCGATAATAAAATCGACCTTGTCGGAGTTCGCCCGCAGCCCTGCGAACGAACGGATATTTTCGCGGTAATCTATAAGTTTGGTGGTTTTTGCCGCGTCTCTGGCGACAGATTCAAGTCCTTCTCTCGTGGTGGATACGTCGTCGCGCTCGTTCCCCGTTTCGGCATTGGGGCCGACGATTATGTTGCCTTCTGCAGTGGGTGCCACAAGCACGCCCTTGCCTTTTTCGGTAGGACATTGGAAAATCACCGAATTTACAAGCCAGTTCGAGGTTTTGTCCAAAAGATAATACTGTCCTTTGGAGGGCAATATCTCAAAATCCCTTGCGCCCACAAGCTCTGCAACACGGTCGGAATAAAGACCTGCGGCATTTATAACGTACTTGGTGTCATATATTTTATCGCCTGCGGTGATTGCAAAAGCACCGTTTATTTTTTCGATTTTGGTAACTTCGCTGTCGAGGAATACTTCAACACCGTTTTTTGCCGCTGTTTCCGCCATGGCAAGACAAAGCCGCCAAGGGTTTACAACCGCCGCCGAGGGGGCATAAAGCGCTCCTCTGACATCGGGAGAAAGATTGGGCTCGCGCTCGAGCAGAGTCTCGCGGTCGAGCAATTCCATTCCGCGCACGCCGTTGGCAATACCGCGCTCGTACAGTACACGCAGATGCTCCTCGTCTTTCTCGTCAAAGGCAATTACCATCGAACCCACTTTTCTGTAGGGTATGTTCATGATTTTTGCAAGTTCTTCGATAAGATCGCATCCGCGCACGTTGAGACGCGCCATAAGAGTATCGGGCTTCGGATCGTAACCTGCATGAACGATACCGCTGTTTGCTCTGGTCGTGCCGATAGCGATATCGTTGTCCTTTTCCAGCAGACAGCATTTTATATTGTATTTTGAAAGATACATTGCAATCGCGGCACCGCAAACGCCGCCGCCGATTATTGTTACGTCATACATTAAAAATTTGCTCCCGTAATGAGGATAGATGCCTATACGTCAAATATATGATTCAAGGCTTAGATATATTTTCTTCAAAAAGCAACCATTCGGAAAATCCTGCATAGAATATAATGAAAACTACTCGTTTTCCGAATTGGATTTTGCCGTATTTATTTCTTGCTTTAAAATAGAAACGAATTCGACGTTCGGTTCGAATTTTATCATTGCGCGTTTTCCGTTGAAAAGGCATAGGAATACATAACTTTTTGCTTTCATATTCTGGTTAAGCGAGTATTTTATTATTGCCTTTTCGGAAGAGGGCATGTGATTATAGTCGCGCAATTCCAAAAGGTCTATCGCCGTTTCGAGCGCAACACTGCAAACGACGGTACGTTTGTTCCCAACTATTTTGGTCACCGAAAAAGTGCCGTCGTATACCGAATATTCGAACTCGGTAAGCGAATAGCGCACCACAAACAATATCGACAGTATGAGTGTGACGAAACCGCAAAATTCGATAAAACCGCTGTAATTTGTAACAACCGTCGAAAGAAAAAACAGCAAAAGTGTAATCAGCGTGCAGGAAAACAAAAGTATACGAGTTTGTATTACGCTTCTTTCGGGTTTGCAGATATACAAAGCTAACGACTCCTTTATAAATTTACAAATATTTGAACGGAGGAAATCACATGAATTTCGATCGTACACAGTTGGACAAAATCCTCTCGATGGATAACGAGAGCTTTTTGATGCTTGCAAGGAGTATTGCCGAGGCGGCAGGCGCAAACAAAATGAAAACCGAGGTACTGCTTGCCAACCCCGAGGTATTAAAAAGACGCATCGCCCAAATGACACCGCAGGAGGCGAGAGAGATGGTAGATGCCGCGGGAAAAGAAAAGGGCGAGGAAATAATGAGCATGCTGCGTGAACGAGGTGTTGATATTGGACGGTGATTTTGCCGAAAAGCTCAAAAAAGTGCTTTCCGACCCCGAAGCGATGTCGAAAATCACGGCAATAGCATCGGGTCTGGG
>JAZTZF010000149.1:0-3070 GCA_045637325.1 Eubacteriales bacterium
AACACGCCGTCCTTGCCGGTGCAGTCGTCCTTGAATTTTAAAAGGTAGTTACCGTTGTCGAGTGCAAATACGTCTTTGGTTTTTCCGGTGTAAACAAGTTTCATTTTTAATCTCCTGTATGTTGAATTATTTATTAATCAAAGTTTAGACATTATATCGGCGTCCTTAGCGAGAACCGCATTTGCATCGGACGCGCGTTTTGCATCGAGTTTATCTGCAAGTTCCTTATCCTCGACCGCAAGTATCTGCGCCGCCAAAAGTGCGGCATTGGCGCCGCCGTTAACAGCAACGGTGGCAACCGGTATACCCGTAGGCATCTGGACGGTTGCAAGCAGAGCATCCATGCCGTCGAACACGGGACCTTTGCAGGGAATACCGATAACAGGCAACGTGGTGTTTGCGGCAACCGCGCCTGCAAGGTGCGCCGCCATACCTGCCGCCGCGATTATTACGCCGAAGCCGTTTTTGCGCGCATTAACCGAAAAGTCACGCGCCTGCTCGGGAGTGCGGTGGGCAGAATAAACATGCACCTCAAACGGTATATCAAGCGAGGTGAGCACATCGGTAGCCTTTTTGATAACGGGAAGGTCGCTGTCGCTTCCCATAACGATTCCAACTTTTTTCATAGGATACTCCTTTATAAAAGCAATAAGGCGCACTTACTCAAGGAGTAAATGCGCCCAGACGGTCGGCAATTATCCTAAAAAAGCAGAGCCTTTTTAGGGTGTCTGTGCCCAAATTCGAACACTCGAAAGCACAGAACAGTTCTTTGGTCCCTTGTGGTGATCCACAATAATCCGTCAGTCGCAAAGAACTCATTAACTTACGTTAATAATTATAACACAACCGCATTTTTGTGTCAAGACAAGTCGACACATTTTATGCGAATTTTAGACCAAAAAATGCGTTATTTTTCAATACCCGATTCGCAATACGCGCAACGCAAACCATCATCGGTTTCCACCGCCATATTTACAAGTCCGCGTTCGGTTTTTGAAATACAGCGTTGGTTGGTGCAAGGTTTAGATTCAACGTATTTCTTCTTCTCGCCCACTATCCCGTTTTCGGCCTCGGTCAGCAGTTTAAGAATCAATGCTTTACGCATATTCTTTCCGTTGGCAACCTGTTTGAAATAGCATGCGCGGGGATCGGAATCTACACCTACGCTTATTTCGTCAACACGGGGCAACGGATGCAATATCGCCATATCTTTTTTTGCAAAAGCAAGCTTTTCGGGCGTGAGCACGTATACGTCCTTTAGACGCTCATACTCTGCCTGATCGTCAAAACGCTCGCCCTGTACACGTGTCATGTACAGTATATCAAGATCCGAAATGGCGTTTTCAAGCGATTCGGTTTCTATGCAGGGCATATTATTTTTCTCGATGACTTCCCTCTTGATATAATCGGGAAGCGCGAGTTCCTTTGGCGATATGAGCACAAGTTTAATGCCGGTATAGCGCGAAAGCGCATGGATGAGCGAATGAACGGGTCTGCCATACTTCAAATCACCGCAAAAACCCACTGTCAGATCGCAAAAACGACCTTTTTCGCGGTGGATCGTCAAAAGATCCGCCAACGTCTGTGTCGGGTGGGCATGTCCGCCGTCGCCGGCATTGATCACAGGTATATCCGCATTCAGCGAAGCCACCATGGGCGCGCCCTCAAGCGGATGACGCATTGCTATTATATCCGCATAACAGCTAACCACTCGTGCGGTGTCTGCAACCGTTTCGCCCTTGGATGCAGATGAATTCTTCGCATCCGAAAAGCCTATAACACTGCCGCCGAGCTCAAGCATTGCCGATTCGAAGCTGAGGCGGGTACGTGTTGAAGGTTCGAAAAACAGAGTTGCAAGTTTCTTGCCGCGACAGCATTCCGAATATTTTTTCGGGTTATCTATCATGTCGCATGCGGTATTTATAAGTTCGTTGATCTCCTCAACAGAAAAGTCGAGAATATCTATTAAACTTCTCATATTTTCGCTCCGTTAATCGCAAGGTAATTCTTGATACGTTCTACGTTTTCTTTGTTTGATTCGTCTTCTTCGAGATACTCGATTATATCATAAACGTCAACGACCGAATACACGGGGAATCCGAACTCCTCGCCTACCTCAGCCATTGCAGATTTATCGGTCTTGCCCTTTTCTTTGCGGTCAACCATAACAAACACGGCAGAAACCTTGACACCGTCGAGAGCACCCAAGATAGCCATGCTTTCGCGGATGGCGGTGCCTGCGGTTATAACGTCCTCGACAATAACGATCTCTTCGCCCGCTTTGGGAACATATCCTACAAAAACGCCGCCTTCGCCATGGTCTTTTGCCTCTTTTCTATTGAAGAAAAAGGGAACGTCAAGCCCGTTCTTTGCAAGTGCGACGGCAGAAGAAACCGCTATCGAAATACCCTTGTATGCAGGGCCGTAGAGCACCGATTTTTTGTTGCCGATATTTTGAAGATATGCCTTAGCGTAAAACTCGCCGAGCTTGGAGATCTGCTCGCCTGTTTTGATCTCGCCCGCGTTTATAAAATAGGGTATCTTTCTTCCGCTTTTTGCGGTAAAATCACCAAATTTAAGAACGTTTGCAGATTGCAAAAATTCGATAAACTCTCTCTTATATGCTTCCATTTCATCTTCCTCCTTAGCCAAAGCATTGTAACTTGAACCAGCCCAAAAGGACTGAAACGCAATGCTTTTCGGCAAATTTCAATTTTTCGTCTTTGCAATACGCTCGTATTGCCGCATCCTCTGCATTGAAATTTCCTCGAAATTCAGACCCTTTTGGGTCGAAGACTTTTCAAGCGGATGATTTTTCGTTGATACAAGGAAAAAACGGAGTGAATACTTAACGTATTCACGAGTATTTTGACGCAGTAGCAACAAAAATTCAACCTTGAAAAGCTGTTTCGAGTTTCAATGCTTTGGCTAGCCTATAAACTCTCTTACACAGCGTCCATATGCCGCAACCGGATCCTCCGCCGCGGTGATAGGTCTGCCAACAACGATATAGTCGGAGCCGATACGGTTAGCCTCGGCAGGGGTCATAACACGTTTTTGATCGCCTATG
>JAZTZF010000150.1:0-6961 GCA_045637325.1 Eubacteriales bacterium
GGACGCAATCCCGTAATATATCCCCACGGAAGACCGAACCCGAACAGCTTTTTGCCTGCCTCCAAAAACGCCTTTCCGAGTGCGTTCATGGCATAAAACTCGTCATTCATCGGGATAGAGGGTGTATACCCACCCGAAAAATTACCCTCGGCACTTTTCTCGCCCGATGAAAGAACTACTTTTGCTGTGATATTGTGCTTTTCCGCAATACTTTCGTCGAGATAAAAATATGCCGAATTAACACTCGTATCGTTTTGCCTGAACTTTTCGCCAGGAAAATAAAGCAGGCAGAGTGTTTGAAAATAATAATCGTTCAGATAACCCGTGCGGTTATCTATAACTAATTTCATTTACGAAGCTCCCGTGTATCTATTATAACATTTATAGGCCCATCGTTATGCACGCTTATATCCATATGTGCACCGAAAACGCCTGTTACCGTAGGCAGAGATTTGCCGATCTCGGCGGCAAGCAGGTCGAACATACGCTTGCCGTCATCATACTTTGCGGCATGGGTACAATCGGGGCGGAAACCGCGCGTTACCCTGCCCGCAAGCACAAAATTGGAAATAAGCATAACACTTCCGCCGACTGCCGTAGCATTAAGCGACAGTTTTCCGTCATCGTCACGAAAAACGCGCAGACCGGATATCTTGTTCGCCATTTTCGCCAGATCCTCTTCGGTATCGTCATCAAAAACGCCGATATATGCAACGAGTCCCTGCTCTATTTTGGAAACGACCTGACCGTCCACAACACACTCGGCACTGTGAACGCGCTGTACAACTGCTCTCATATACTGCCTCTCGATACATCACGCACACCTTTGATTCGGTGCAATCCGTTGATGATATTGCGCAGATGATCAACACCGCTGCATTTTATACCTACCGAAATAATTATTTCTCCTGCATTCTCACGCGTGGAAATAGAGGTGACCGCCACCTTCATATCGGTAAGCGCCAAGGTGATATCCGCAATAAGGTGCGGCGAATATACCGCGATAATATTCAAGCCTGCCTCGAAACTGCCTATGGTCTGTCTATTGAGTTTTTCCGACCACGAAGCAACTACCCAACGGTCTTTATAATCGGGATTCGAAAGGCCTGCCTGTGCGTTTTCACAATCGTATTTATGGATCGAAACGCCGTATCCGCGTGTGATAAATCCGATAATATTATCTCCCGGCAGAGGGTTACAGCATTTCGCGAACTTAACCGTGCATCCCTCTACACTGTCAATAATAACGCTCTCTGCATTGGTACGGGAATTTTTCTCGTGCCGTGCCGCTTTAATGGTTTCTGCCGTTATCGGCTGTACCGTTTCGGTTTGCGGGTTAACGACACGCATGAACTCCTCGCGCAGTTTGACGGCAATTTTCGACACCGAAAGACCGCCGTATCCGATATTGTTATAAAGATCGTCAACATCGGGAAGCGACAGACGGTTTGCGAGATTTTTCATTATCTCGTTCTTCTGTGCTTCGGTATACTGTCTGCCGTAACGCTTTATTTCGCGCTCGAGCTCGGTCTTACCTACAACTATATTTTCGGCACGGAGTTCTTTTTTGAAGAACTGTTTTATCTTGTTTCTTGCCTCGCCCGAACGGACTATCTTTAGCCAATCGCGCGAAGGGCCTTTGGAAGAAGCACTTGTAAGCACCTCTACTATCTGACCTGTTTCAAGAATGGTATCTATAGGCACAATGCTGCCGTTTACCTTAGCACCTACCATTTTGTTGCCGACAGCCGAGTGTATGGCATAGGCAAAGTCGATAGGCGTACTGTTGTTCGGCAGATTCACTACATCGCCCTTTGGGGTGAACACAAAAATCTCGTCCTCGAAAAGGTCGATCTTAAGCGGACGGAAAAATTCATCGGGATCGTCGGCATCCTTTTCGGTTTCGATAAGGGTGCGTATCCACTGCAATTTTGCGTCTATATCGGCTTTTGCCTGCTCGCCCGATTTGTATTTCCAGTGCGCGGCGATACCGTATTCGGCAACGCGGTGCATTTCCCAGGTTCTTATCTGAACCTCAAACGGAATACCGCCCTTGCCGATTACCGTGGTATGAAGCCAGCGGTACATATTGGGGTTCGGGGTGGAGATATAATCCTTGAATCGGCCGGGGATAGAATTGAACTGTTCGTGTATAATACCCAGCGCGGTATAACAGTCAAGCTCGGTATCTACGATTATACGCAACGCATAAAAATCGTAGATCTCGTCAAACTGTTTGCTTTGGGTATACATCTTTTTGTATATGCTGTAGATAGTCTTAACCCTGTGCGAAAGCGTGAATTTCACATTATACGACCTAAGGCTTTCTGCCACCTTTTCGGTTGCGCTGTCAAGAAAATCCTTATTTTCGCCGTAACGCTTGTTCATCTCCTCGGAAACCTCGTTATAACCTATCGGGTCGAGGTAAAACAAAGCAAGTGTTTCTAATTCCTGCTTGATTTTTTGTATACCGAGTCTATGCGCCAGCGGTGCATACACATGCATGGTTTCGAGCGCGATCGAGCGTTGCTTTTCGGGCGTACGAACATCAAGCGTACGCATGTTATGAAGTCTGTCGCAAAGTTTTACGAAAATTACGCGGATATCCTTGCTCATTGCAAGAAACATCTTACGCAGATTTTCTATACTTTCATCCTGCTTTGTCTCGAAAGGGATATGAACGAGTTTTGTAACTCCGTCCACTATCTCGGCAACATCGGCACCGAACTCCTTGCGGATGTGGGCAAGGTCGGTCTTATCCGAACAATCCTCGACCGTATCGTGCAAAAACGCCGCACAGATAGAATCGGTATCGAGCTGAAGGTTCAAAACCTCCTCGGCAACCGAAAGCGGATGGACAATATAATCCTCGCCCGAAATACGCTTCTGCCCCTCGTGAAGTTTATCGGCGTACTCGTATGCTTTATATATTTTATCGTAATCGTAACTGCCTGCCTCTTTAATTCGCGCAAACAGTGTTTCGGCTTGTTTAAGCATTATTTTTACCCTTGACTTCCCGAGCGTATTGCCCGAAGAAGCGGCGATTCATCTATATTTATTTTACCCGATGACGGCAACATTCTTAAAAATGCCGTATTGCCGCCTTCGCGGTATGTAAGAGATATTAACTTCTGTTCGCGTAATACCTCGAGAATTATCTTAAATTTGCAAAGCGTGACCGATATGTCGAATTCCTGCTCGAGCATTCTGACCGCCGATGTGATCGAGATGTTTCTTCCGTCATGCCCCGATTCGCGGCGAACATATCTGAATATGTTTCTAAAATCCGACAGATCGGGAATATCGTTTTCCGCCCCATCGTACTCTTTACCCGAAACAAGCATATCGTAACGGGAATTGCACAGTTCGATATCGCGTTCCTCACTGCGCGAAAGTTTTATTTCCTTGACGAACAACTGAGGAGAACGCGAACCCATATATTCATTCATATCGACGGTGAACGCGATATCGCATATATCGCCGTCGCAAAGCTCGAAATTATCAAACGCCATGCCGAAATACACCGCGTTGAGAGAATGGTTTTTGCCATTTTCGGTGCCTGTTATGCGGAATCTGACATGCTTACCCTGAGACAGCGGTATTATATCATGCACCGCAACCTCGTTCATTACAAGAACAGGCTGAGGATTGGACAAACCGAACGGTTCCAAACGCAATATTTCGTCCACGCCTTCTTCGGTAAGGTCGGAAAACTTGGCAACACACTCGATCTCCAAGGGAACACCGCAATCGTCGGTGCTGAACAAGGGTTCTGCATATTCGTTGATTTTTCTGCGGAATTCGTCGATTTTCGACCGTTCTATCGAAAGCCCTGCCGCAAGCTCATGTCCGCCGTACTCCAACAGCAGATCCCCGCAGGAAGAGAGCGCGTCCATAAGCGAAAAACCTTTTATACTTCTGCCGGAGCCCTTTCCGGTGTCGCCGTCGAGCGAGAAAAGAATGCAGGGCCGCGAATAGCGTTCCGCCAATTTCGATGCAACAACACCGATAACGCCCTGATGCCAGCCGTCGTAAGCAAGCACAAGGAAACGGTTATTGTCGCTCGATTGCTCTATTAATTCGACCGCCTGCTCATATATCTTTTGCTCGGTTGCCTGACGCAGTTTATTTATCTCACAAAGTTCTTCGGCTATAATATCGGCCTCATTCGCATCCTTGGTAAGCAAAAGCTCGACCGCGCGCGAAGCGCAAGCGATTCTGCCTGCGGCATTGATTCGCGGTGCAAGAACATAGCCTACCGTCGCAGAGGTGATTTTTTTCATTTTTTTGCCGTATTTCAGTATGCCCGAGCGACGCATAAGCGCAAGCAGACCGAGATTTTCGGTTTCGGCAAGTTTTTTTAGACCTACCCCTATTATACGGCGGTTTTCGCCTATAATAGGCATAACATCGGCAACCGTACCGACCGCAATTATATCGGAATACAGCTCCAATATCCGCTCTGTACTGCCCTCCAACGCGCAAAGCAGTTTGAACACAACACCTACGCCTGCAAGATTGCAGAAGGGGTATTCGCTGTCTTCGCGGTAGGGATCGACCACCGCAACCGCATTCGGAAGTGCCTCGCGGCAGGAATGGTGATCGGTTATTACCATATCTATTCCTATACTATCAGCATAAGCGGCTTCCGCCACGGCAGTTACACCCGTATCTACCGTGATTATAAGATCCACCCTGCCTTTCATCTTCTCGATGACGGGTAGACTCAATCCATAACCCTCGGAAATGCGCTCGGGAATAAAATACTCGCATTCTACCCCGCGTGAGCACAGATAAAGATAAAGCATAACCGTACTGGTGACACCATCGACATCGTAATCGCCGTATATGCACACGCGTTGTTTTTTGTCTATTGCCTGTTGTATCCGTTCAACAGCCTTATCCATGTCTTTGAGAAGAAAGGGATCATAAAGAGGTATCGCATCGGTGTTAAGAAACACTTCTATTTCTTCTTTCTCGGACAGACCGCGGTTAACGAGTATTTTCGCGGTAAGCGGCAAAAGACCGCACTCCTCTGCGACCTTTTTACAAAGCACCGCGTCGGTTTCGCCGATCTGCCATTCGCGTTTTTTCATATGCTCACCTCTTTCTTGGGATTTGCTATCACTCTTTTAATTATTTTTTATTACGCTGAAATTAACGGTATATTCCTCGTTCAGAATATATACCCCGTCATATTCGCCGCCGAGCGATATATCCGCTTTTGCGGTATAGGTTCCATTGGGTTCTATAGTTACTCTGTCGAAATCAATACTTGCGGTAATATCTTTCATGTCGATATCATTGAATATCTCTCTTGCGCCGATAACCTTAATATCCAATCCGCTGTTTATCTTGTATCCGCTTCCTTCGGGAAGATTCAAAACCGTAATTTTATCCGATTGTATACGGTAGGTGCGTACCGAAAGTTTCGGCATGGTGACCTTTACGGTGATTTTGGAAACGCCGCTTTCGTTGGTGACAGCGGCAGGAAGCAGCGAACCTATCGAAAATTCGAACTCTTTATCCCCCTCGATCGTCGTTTCGTCTATCGGGATAACAAGTTCGTCCAAGCCCTCAAGCGCATTGGGCGAGCCCGAAACCATAATGGTTTCTGCCGATGTCAGAACCGAAACATCGTCTATATCGAGCAAACCGCCGGTTAGCCTTACACGAACCGGCAAGGTCTTTTGTTTGGTGACGGTAACCGTAACATAGGCTGTGCTGTCGGATACCGAAACATAGGGGTTGTCTATAACCTTACCACCTCTGTCGCGCAGTTCTATTGCGCCGTATCCGTAAAGATTGTCGCTTATCTCATAACCGTCGAGATTGAATCTGACATACGCGCCCTCGATGGAATCGAGCACCGAAGCAGGACCCGAAACGATGACCGACAGCGGATTTGCAACCGCATTTACAAAGGAAATGCCCTCTGTCATAACATAATCGGTGCCGGTATCGACCGAAACCGAGATCAACTCGTCGCGTTGGGTAAATTCATCCACAAACACGGTAGCCGTTGTCGATGATTGCGAAATAACCTCGATCCCGTTGGGAGAATATACCACTATATTAAGTGTCTGCGTGCCTGCACCCTGCGATTGAGAAACATCTATAACGGCGCGAAAATCCGAAGACTCCAGCTCGTTAAGATCCGACCGTTTGCCTTTTGCAACGACCGTAATTGACGAAAAATCCTGTTTTCTTGCAAGGGTATAGCCTTTTGTTTCGGCAAGCGCCGCCTCGCCCTCTATAACGACCGCAACACCGTCGAAAGTGCGCTCGAAAAGAGTGCTGTCGTAACCTATTGCATATATCCAAAGCACAAAAGCGCCGATGATCGAAAGTACAAGCACTGCCGCCTTTTGGATACGGGGAATGCGTTTGTTTTGTTGCGCATTCGCTTCTTCGGATTGTTTATTTTTGCTCATCCTTGCCATCGCCCCTTCTGAAAATTTTGCCCTTGACTACCTCGGCGATATGCTTTTTGTCCTCGCCGAGCAAATTGGAAGCAAGGTAGGCTTCCAGCCTCGCACGGGAAAGGTTGCGGTGCAGATTGCCGTCTATAGCAACCGATATTGCGCCGGTTTCCTCCGAAACCACCATAACGAGCGCATCGCTGTTCTCGCTCATGCCTATAGCCGCACGGTGGCGTGTTCCAAGTTCTTTTACTATATTATCATTAGACGAAAGCGGAAGAAAACAGCCTGCGGCATGCACACGGCCTTTGCGGATTATAACCGCGCCGTCGTGCAAAGGTGCTTTGTTGAAGAAAATATTGCAAAGCAGGAACGACGATGCAACGGCATCGACAGTGGTACCTGTACGTATAACGTCGCCCAAACGCGTGTTACGCTCGAAAACAACAAGCGCACCCGTTTTGTTTTTTGACAGTTCTTCTGCCGCAACGACTATTTCGCCTATCGAACTGCGGATCACCGCAGCTTCATCGCTGTCC
>JAZTZF010000151.1:0-11165 GCA_045637325.1 Eubacteriales bacterium
TATCCCGATCGTAATGATGCCTCGTATTCTTCTGCGACCGAGCTTTCATTGCACGATTCGGTGGTTATAGACGGCGACGACATCTACGACGGAATGAGGCTGAAGTGATGAACGACAAACAGCAAATTGCCGAAAATATTTCGAAAATACGCGCAGAGCTTAACGGCAGAGCAAGACTGCTTGCCGCAACAAAGACGGTTCCGCCCGAAATGATCAATTTTGCAATCGATCAAGGAATTGATCTTATCGGCGAAAACCGAGTAAACGAGCTTTTGGAGAAATACGAATTTATCGACAGGAACCGTGTCGAGATACATTTTATCGGCGCATTGCAGACGAATAAGGTAAAGTATATCATCGACAAGGTGGATATGATAGAGTCGGTAGACCGTGTTTCGCTTGCGCTCGAGATAGAACGGCTTGCCGCAAAGAAAAATATTGTTATGCCGATATTGGCGGAAGTGAATATCGGAAACGAGGCAACAAAATCGGGCATACATCCCGATGAAACCGCCGAATTCTGCCGATTTTTGAACAGCCTGCCGCATGTAAAACTTCGCGGTTTGATGGCAATACCGCCGAAATGCGAAAATTTCTCGGATAATCGCGAATATTTTTGCAAAATGAGGAAAATATTTATTGACATATCGAGTCAAAATGTAGATAATAATAGTATGGATATTCTTTCACTCGGAATGAGCAATGATTATCTTACGGCGGTCGAATGCGGCTCGACATTGGTAAGAGTCGGCAGTTCGATCTTCGGAAAACGGAACTATAACATATAATGAATTCCAAACATATTTCAGGAGGCAAATTATGGGACTTATGAATCGCTTGGGCGAGCTCTTCAAAACAGAAGAGGAATACGACGAAAACGAAGAATTCGAAGAATACGATGAGGACGAGGATCAACCCGTTCCCGCTCCTTCACAGGCACCTAAGGCATCTGCCGTTTCTAGACCTACCGGCGGCATTTCTTCGGCTGCATTGGAAATGAAGGTTGTAAAACCCGAACGTTTTGACGAGGTTCGCTCTATAGGCGAGCATCTTCTTGCAAGACGTACCGTTGTTCTTAACCTCGAGGAAACCAACAAGGAAACAACCAAGAGAATTATCGACTTTCTCTGCGGTGTTGTTTTTGCTATCGACGGTCAGGTGAAGAAGGTTGCCAACGCTACCTACGTTGTTACACCTAAGAACGTTGACGTTTCGGGCGAGCAACCCGAAGTTCAGACCGAGGAACAGGCTGCAAACGCCCCCAGAGAATTATTCCGCTGATCTTAACGGAGTTTGATTTTTTTGGAAGAATTGTTTTATATCTTATCACGGTCGGTGACATATTTTCTCGATGCGCTGATGTTTCTTTTGCTGGCAAGGGTGTTGATGGGATTCTTCACGGATGAGGAATCCCCCTTATACAACTTCTGCTGCATAGTCACCGAGCCGGTAGTTGCGCCTGTACGAGGCTTACTTGCGCGCATTCCTGCATTGGAAGACTCGCCTATAGACTTTTCGTTTATGGCGACCTGTCTAATAGTTTCAATAGTTCAACTTGCACTACCGTTTTAGCGATTTGAAAATCGCCAAAAGCGTAGTGCTTTTGGGCGTTATATCGGCTTTGTTTGCGGTTGGGTTTCCGCAAACAAACTCTTTACGCACTTCCCTTTTCATATATAATCCCGAAAGGAATTAAACAATATGCTGGCACCACACGAGCTGAAAAACAAAGAGTTCCAAAAAACTTTCAAGGGTTATAATCCTCAGGAAGTAGACGAATATTTGGAATTCGTACTCGAAAAATATACCGAAGCTTACCGCGAAAACAACGAATTAGAACGCAAATTGAGGATAGTGGTAACTAACCTCGATGAAATAAAAGATGAAGAAGAATCGATAAGAAGCACGCTGATCTCGGCGCAGAAAATGGCAGAAAAGATAATTGCCGATGCAAACGACCGTGCCGATATTATTACAGGTGCGATAAAAGACCGTTGCGACGGTGTAATTGCAGAATTCCGCCAACAGCTACAGATCGAAAAAGAAAAGGCGTGGATAATGCGCACCCGTATTATCGACTTCAAAAAGCAGGTCTACGAGCTTTACGGCACGCACATTGCCGAGCTTAAGGATCTTAGCGTGAACGAGATCGAGGATATCGTTCTGCCCAACGACGATGCACTTGTTGCAAACATATTTAACGATGTAAAGGGCAGGATCGAGGAAGAAACAAAACGCAGAAAGACGGTCCGCGAGTTAAAGAACGAAGCTCCTCAGTTTGCAGACATTGCAAAAGAGGCAGAAGAAGAAAAAGAAAAAACCGCGGTTGCCGAAGCGAAAGAGGCTCCGATCGCTCCGCAACCCGAACTTTCCGCCGAGGCTAAGAACGCCGAGGACGAATATCTTAAATATATGATGGGAGAAAGCAAACCCGAATAATTATGTCGGAGAATGCTTTTTAGTAACACAAATGAAGGATTACAAGGATACACTTAACCTGCCTGCTACCGAATTTCCGATGAGAGGCAATCTGCCCGCAAAAGAACCCGAAACACTTAACCGCTGGAACAGCGAAGGGCTATATCACAAAATGCTGAAAAAGAACGAGGGCAAACCCTCTTTCGTATTGCATGACGGCCCTCCTTT
Organism: Eubacteriales bacterium; assembly: GCA_045637325.1. Classification (GTDB taxonomy): domain Bacteria; phylum Bacillota; class Clostridia; order Oscillospirales; family CAG-382; genus Coliplasma. Next base: position 2,647 of record JAZTZF010000151.1, read on the forward strand.
CTCTAACGGCAATATTCATATCGGTACCGCACTTAACAAGATACTTAAGGATTTTATCAACAAATCCAAAGCAATGGGCGGTTATTACACGCCGTTTGTTCCCGGTTGGGACAACCACGGTATGCCTATCGAAAGTGCAATTATAAAGCAGAGCAAGCTCGACAGAAAGAAGATGTCCACCTCCGAGTTCCGCGAGGCGTGCAAAGAATTTGCAGAGAAGTTTGTCGATCTGCAGATGACCAGCTTTAAACGTCTGGGCGTGCTCGGCGATTGGGAAAACCCCTATCTTACAATGGATCCCAAGTTCGAAGCGCGTGAGATACGCGTGTTCGGCGAAATGTTCCGCCGCGGCTATATCTATAAGGGTTTGAAGCCTGTTTATTGGTGCGCTTCCGACGAAACCGCACTTGCCGAGGCAGAAATAGAATACAAAGATGCTCCTTGTACATCTATATACGTTAAGTTTAGGGTTGCCGACGACAAGGGCAAGCTTGCGCAGATCTGTGATCTTAACAAGACCTACTTTGTTATCTGGACCACTACCCCTTGGACACTCCCCGGCAACATGGCTATTGCCCTGCATCCGAGAGAGAATTATTCGATCGTACGTGTTCCCAACGGCGAATGTTATATTATGGCGGCCGATCTTATCGAATCCTCGCTTAAGAACGCCGGCATAGATGAATGGGAAACCATCGCCGATTTCAAGGGAAATGATTTTGAATACATGACCGCATCCCACCCCTTCCTCGACAGAAAGAGCTTGGTGGTTAATGCCGAATACGTTACTATGGACAGCGGTACGGGCTGTGTTCACACCGCACCCGGCTTTGGTGTAGACGACTATATGACGGGCATGCGCTACGGCATAGAGATCGTTGTGCCTGTAGATGACCGCGGATTCCAGACAGAAGAAGCAGGCAAGTTTGCAGGGCTTCATTACGAAAAATCCAACGAGGCTATTCTTAATGACCTTAAGGAAAGCGGTGCACTTCTCGCAAGCGAGGAGATAATCCACCCCTATCCTCACTGCTGGCGTTGCAAGAAGCCGATCATTTTCCGTGCTACACCGCAATGGTTCTGCTCGGTAGAGGCGTTCAGAGCAGATGCCGTTAAGGCTTGCGAAAACGTCGAGTGGATCCCTGCTTGGGGCGGCGACAGAATGGTTTCAATGATAAACGAGCGCGCCGATTGGTGTATCTCGCGTCAGCGTAACTGGGGCTTGCCTATCCCCGTATTCTACTGCGCCGACTGCGGCGAGGTTATCTGTACCGAAGATACCATAAACAGCGTGGCAGACCGTTTTGCAGAAAAGGGCTCCAACGCTTGGTTCGATATGGATGCGACCGAACTGCTTCCCAACGGTTTTGTCTGCCCGAAATGCGGCAAAACTCACTTTAACAAAGAAACCGACACGCTCGACGGTTGGTTCGACTCGGGCAGTACTCACTTTATGGTGCTCGACGGCGAAAACGGCCTCGGCAGACCCTCCGACTTGTATCTTGAGGGTGCCGACCAATACCGTGGTTGGTTCCAATCCTCGCTTCTTACCGCTATCGGTTCGGGACTTAAGGAAGCTCCCTATAAGGCGGTTCTTACCCACGGCTGGACGGTTGACGGCGAGGGCAAGGCGATGCACAAATCGCTCGGCAATGCCGTTGCTCCCGAAGAAATTATTAACAAATACGGTGCGGATATTCTAAGACTTTGGGTTGCATCGAGCGACTACAGAGTTGACGTTCGCGCATCCGACGCTATATTCAAACAGCTTTCCGAAAGCTACCGCAAGATAAGAAATACATTGCGTATTTTGCTTGCAAACCTCGGCTCGCCCGAAAGCGATTTCGATCCGAACAAGGATCTTGTTGCTCCCGAAAAATTGGGTGATATCGATAAATGGGCACTTTCCCGCCTTAACAAGCTGGTAAAACGCGTGCGCGATGCTTACGACAGTTATCAGTTCCATATCGTATATCACGATATCCATAATTTCTGCTCTATCGATATGTCGAAGCTATATATCGACATCACCAAGGACAGACTTTATTGCGAATCGAAGGACGATTCTGCGCGCCGCAGTACACAAACTGCGATGTATATCATCGTCAGCGCGCTCACCCGTCTGCTTGCACCCGTTCTCTCGTTTACTGCCGAGGAAACGTGGGGCTTTATGAGCCATACCGACTCGGACGACACCGACAGCATTTTCTGCAACGATATGCCTGCATTCGACAGCAAGTATGATTTTTCGGAAATAGAAGAAAAATACGAATCTCTCTTTACACTCCGCGACGGCGTTATGAAAGCGCTCGAGCTTGCGCGTGCCGAAAAGATCATTGGTAAATCGCTCGAAGCCGCAATTACCATCTATACCGAAGCAGGAAGCGACGCAGGCAAGCTGTTTAAGGAATTTGAATCTATTTTGCCCGATATTTTCATTGTAAGCAAGGTTGCGCTTTCGGAAGATAACGCTCCCGAAACCGCGCATGCTGATGAAGATACCGGAATTAAGGTTGCAGTATCGGTTGCGGACGGCGAAAAGTGCGTTCGTTGCTGGATGCAGAAGGATGATTGCACCCCCGACGAGGACGGACAGCATCTCTGCGCCCGCTGCCGTAAAGCAATATGTTAGCGGCAATTATCGCCATATTTGCGGTAATAGCCGACCAAATCACAAAATATCTTGTTGTTTTAAATATCGAATTGGGCGGTTCTGCACCGTTTATCCCCAAGGTAATGAGTTTTTATCACACGCGGAACACAGGTGCGGCATTCTCTATGCTTAGCGATAAACGCTGGGTGTTCATGGTGCTTTCTGTTGTTTCCATGGCGTTGATCGTGGTTTTGCTTGTTAAGGAATACAAACGCCATATATTGCTTAATATCTCGCTTTCGATGATACTCGGCGGCGGAATAGGCAACATGATCGACAGAATACGGTTGGGTTACGTGGTTGACTTTTTCCATACCGATTTTGTGGATTTCGCTATATTCAACGTCGCAGACTGTTTTATAACGGTCGGCGCGGTATTGCTTGGCGTTTACGTGCTATTTTTCGAATCAAAGGTCGAGCGCCGCATACAGGCAGAAAAAGCGAATTCCCAATCGTCTGCCGCGGAAGATAATGCCAATGCAGAGGACGCAAAACCTCTAAACGAGGAAAACTGTGAAAATGGATAAATACACCGTAACCGAGCAGGATTGCCTCGAAAAACCGCGTTTGGATTCCTTCGCCGCAAAAGTATTCGAGATCAGCCGCGCACGCGCGCAGGAGCTTATAGCCGATGGCTTGATCTCGGTAAACGGCAAAAAAAGCGAAAAAAAGTTTTTGCTGTCGACAGGCGACGAGATCTCTATTGAGCTTCCGCCCGAGCGCGAGTTGGAGGCTGTTCCCCAAAATATACCGATAGATATTATATACGAGGACGAGCACCTGCTTGTTGTCGATAAGCCTCGCGGAATGGTGGTTCACCCTGCCGCAGGCAATCCCGATGGCACGCTGGTAAACGCATTGCTTTATCATTGCAAGGGACGGCTTTCGTCGATAAACGGGGTTATCCGTCCGGGTATCGTTCACCGTATTGACAAGGATACCTCGGGTCTGCTTATCGTTGCAAAAACCGACGAGGCACATCAGGGCCTTGCCGAGCAGATCGCTCTCCACTCGTTCGAGCGGAAGTACGAGGCTATCGTCGGCGGCCATTTAAAAGAACCGTCGGGTACCGTTTGCGCTCCTATCGGGCGTCACAAAACAGACCGCAAAAAAATGGCGGTTACCGAGCATAATTCCAAAGAGGCAACCACGCATTGGCGTGTTGTATCCGAAAGCAGAGAGTATACCCATTTGGAGCTCACTCTTGAAACAGGGCGCACCCACCAGATAAGGGTGCATATGGCTTATATCGGGCATCCCGTCGCAGGGGATCCCGTATACGGAAACGTGCGTTACAGGCTTGGCATGGAAGGTCAATGTCTGTTTGCAAAATATATTTCTTTTATCCACCCCATAAGCGGGCAAAAAATGACATTTGAAGCGGCAAGGCCTGCGTATTTCAGCGATGCGCTGCGGCGTGCCGGGCTTTAGCAAAAGCATTGGAACCGAAACCGTTCCTAAAGGCGGTTAAGGTTTTACGGCTTTGCACAGTCAGAAAGGAAACAAAAAATGGAAAAGAAAACCGTCTTAATGCTGAAAGAAAGAGCCGCAAAGGTCAGAATGCATTCTGTCGAAGCGGTCTACGGCGCAAAGAGCGGCCATCCGGGCGGATCGCTGTCTATCGCCGACGTTATCACCTACCTCTATTTTCACAAAATGAACATCGACCCCAACGATCCCAAAATGGAATCGAGAGATAGGTTTGTTCTCTCGAAGGGGCACTGCTGTCCTGCGCTCTATGCCGCGCTTGCCGAAAAAGGATTTTTCGCGGTTGAAGAGCTTAAGAAGCTCCGCAAGCTCGATGCAATGCTTCAGGGACACCCCGATATGAAGGGTATCCCCGGTGTTGATATGTCTACAGGCTCGCTCGGCCAAGGCTTTTCTGCAGCATGCGGTATGGCGGCGGTAGCGAAAAGAAAGGGATACACCTGGAACATTTATACCGCGTTGGGCGACGGCGAAATAGAAGAAGGTCAGGTTTGGGAAGCGGCTATGTTTGCCAACCAATACAAGCTCGATAATATTATTGCTTTTGTTGACTGCAACGGTTATCAGATCGACGGCGCAGTGAGCGAGGTTATGGATCCCAATCCCGTTGATGAAAAATTCCGCGCTTTCGGCTGGTTTGCACAGGTTATTGACGGTCACGATTTTGATGAGATCGACCGTGCAGTAAACCTTGCGCTCGACAGCGACAAGCCCTCGGTAATAATTTGCAAGACCGTAAAGGGCAAGGGCGTTTCTTATATGGAAAACAATTACACCTGGCACGGCAAGGCTCCCAAGGATGACGAATACGCCATCGCGGAAAAAGAGCTTTATGATGCATGGGTAAAGGCAGCGGAGGATGTTAAAAATGGCTGAAAAAGAAGCAACAAGAGCCGCATACGGCAGAAAGCTTGCCGAACTCGGTGAAAAATACGATTTTTACGTGCTCGATGCCGACCTTTCGGGTTCGACACAGACCGCTGTTTTTGGAAAAAAATATCCCGAACGCTTTTTTAACTGCGGTATCGCAGAGGGCAACATGATATCCGTTGCGGCAGGTATTGCCGCCACAGGCGTTCCTGCATTTGCATCGTCGTTTGCGATGTTTGCCTGCGGCAGAGCGTTCGAGCAGATACGCAACTCTGTTGCATACCCCTCTCTCCCCGTGAAAATCTGCGCTTCTCACGCAGGAATCACCGTTGGCGAGGACGGCGCAACCCACCAGTTCTGCGAGGACATGGCGATCATGCGCGCACTTCCTAACATGACGGTAGTCTGCCCTGCCGATTCTGCATCGACCGAGGCGTTGGTTGAAGAGATCCTCAAGTTCGACGGTCCCGTTTATATGCGTCTGGGCAGATATGCGGTTCCCCAGTTCTATACCAAGGGCGAGCGCGAGTTCAAGCTCGGAAAAGGCATAGTTCTTGCCGAGGGAAATGACATTACCATCGTTGCAACCGGCATAATGGTTGCCGCCGCCATGGAGGCGCGCGATATTCTCGCTTCCGAGGGCATAAATGCCGCCGTTATAGATATCCACACCGTAAAACCGCTTGACGTTGAGCTTATTAAGGAATACGCAAGCAAGACGGGCTACGTTGTCACGACCGAGGAGCATTCGGTAATCGGTGGCCTTGGCGACGCGGTAATTTCGGCACTTTCGGAATCGGCATGCGCAAAGATTTCCAAGCACGGAATCGACGATGTTTTCGGCACCAGCGCACCTGCAGGTGTTCTGCTCGAGCATTACGGTCTTAATGCAAACGGCATCGTAGATAAGGTTAAAAAGTTGCTTAACAAATAATCATACAAAAACCAACTCTATCGCAAATTAACATTTGCGATAGAGTTATTTTAAGACACGAAAAGGAAATATATCATGCGTAAACTTCTTGCTTTTTTACTTGTTATAGTTTTTTTGTTCTCTACATTAACGGGATGTGACGATTCGAAAGACGAATCCTCCGAATCCGAGCAATCCGAAACCGAGCAGAGCGAAAATCCCGTATTTGCCCGTCTTATCGAAAAGGGCATTTTAGAAAAGGATTTTGACGAAAATTCTCTTGTCTCAAACCAGCTCTTTATAGCTATGCTTGTAGAAGTATTCGAATACAAATTGGCCAATTCCGATTACAAGCCAAATGGCGTGGACGAGATTTTTGTCCCCTATTTCAATACAGCAATAAAAGAGGGTGTCGCATCTTTTGAAGAAACCGGCATAGCAAAAACGGTTTCTACCGGCAAGCAAATGGTGAAGTGGGTTAGAACCGCCATGAACATCCCAAAAGGATCAGACGATGTGTTTGACGGCATCGGTGAAGAAGATAACCTTACTGTTATGCGCGCTTACGAGCTTCTAACCAAAGCGCACGAGCGTTATACATCACTGTTTTCGCTAAGAGAAGATGCGGAAAATAAACTGATTTTGCAAGACGGTGTTAAGGTAACTTCTTCTTCCGAAACCCAGAATACACTCGTTTCGGTCGATTCTGCTACCGGCACGGTAGAGTTCTCGAACGTTGACGAAACCGTAGCTTCTGTAAAAGCCAACGAGGTTTTGTACATAACCCCCTCGGAAGCGTTACCCAAAGGATTTTTGGCAAAAATCACAGACAAAACCGAATCCGACGGAAACGTCAGCCTTGTTTGCGCCGAACCGAAAATAAACGAAGTTATAAAATCGGCGGATATTTCCACAAAAATAACTCTCGGCGGAGAATTGGATGCCGATAATTCCGAAAACGAAACAGATAACACCTCTGACTCTGCTTCCTCGGGCAACTCCCCCGAATTGGAAACGACCTTCGAAGCAGAATTTGACGGCGACGCATTTCGCACGGAAGACGGTTTGGAATGGAACGTAAAAGGCAGAAACAACTTTTATTCCAACGTTTCTTTCAAAACCAAAAACTTTGACAGCAAAAAAGGCTTTTACGGCAAAGCAGATATGTTCGTAGACATTCTTGTTGATTTAAGAATGTTTTGTACAGATTTGACGATCGATGAATTTTTCTTTATTGCATCTGCCGATGCCACAGTAACTGCAGTTGCAGGCTACCATACCTCCGGCTCGTTTGACGAAGAGATAGAATTGCCTGTTGAAACAATCAGTATCCCGATTGCAGGTCCTCTTTCCATTGATCTTATGCCCACTCTTATTATCAGAGGCGACGGGAAATTTACGGTAGAGGTAACACCTTCTATCAATAGTTTTTGTGCTTTTGTAGCCACCAGCGATATGGCTTTTAGCGGATGCAGATCCGGCGCTGATCTTGACATCAAAGCAAACGGCGAAGGAAAAATTGAAGCGGGCGTTGAAATGGGTGTCGATCTCGCTTTGCTTTCGATTCCTTTTCTGGAAGAAAAGGGCATAGATATCAGCTTTAATATCATCGAAATGAAAGCGTTATTCGGAGTAGGTCTTCACGGAACGGTAGAATACAACGAAAATCTAAGCACCGACGGTGATAATTCACCCAAACCCGACGAAAACGGAATGGTGCACACCTGCACTCTCTGCGTAAACGGCCAATTTTATTGTTTTGACGAGCTCGAAATAAGCGTCGACAGCGATCTGCGCGAAATGCTTGAAGAAAACTTCAAAATCGAAGCCGTTTATAAAAACGAAAAGGATACACACCCCCTCGGCAAATGGTATTATTCTATAGGCGAAGGACACGAACCCGAGTGTAAAAAAGGATTGTGCCCCTATAAGGGATACGAAATAAACGTTAAGATTATCGACGAAACTACCAAAAAACCCATTTCCGACGTACGTGTTTCGCTCAACGGAAATTCAGTCAGCACCGACAAAAACGGCACCGCAAAGCTATACGCCGAAAACGGAGTATATGATTTGACCGCCTTTTCCGGAATGTGTAGTCCTACCAAAGTTACTACATCGGTCACGGTAGACGGAAAAGCGTTGTCGGTAGAAATCGCAATGAACCAATCGGTAGATTATTACAAGTTTATAAAAGAAACTCTTGTTCCCGAATACGGAATCGCCAAGATGGGAATCCAAACGGGAACGATAACTATGTACCCCAACCCAAACTTCGATGCCGCATACTATAAAGGAAAGGGTCTAGCAAGCGCCCGTATTGCCGATCTTAATAGCGACGGAACTCCCGAACTTATTGTCCTGTATTTCGCAGACGCCGTCAGTGAAAGCAACTCGGTTTACGATGAATTATATTTGTCTGTTTATACTATCGACAAAGATAACAACATTGTAAAAATGTGTGAGGATATAGCCGTTTGTTGGAATAACAGCTATGAACGCTACGGGTTTGCAATAAGTCTTGGACTAATTAAAGGAAAACCGTGTGTGATTGTGGAAGACACTACTCAGGTGGTTTGGTTCGGAAGCGGCGCG
>JAZTZF010000152.1:0-8638 GCA_045637325.1 Eubacteriales bacterium
CACACCTTTTTTGTAAAAAAGGTGTGCCAAAAAACTTTTAACCCAAAAAGAGCGTTGCTCTTTTTGAGGATGGATTTAAAAAATAAACTATGCAGGAGAAGACATTTTTGTCTTCTCTTTTTTTGTAAAAAGCGACATTAAAAAACAAACAAACTCACCAGACTGTGATTGAAATAACGCCTTTTTCAGCCTTGATTAATTCAAAATTTTCCAAAATATCCAACGCGTTTTTTATATCGCCCACCTCTTTTTTCAACACCTCGGACAACAGAACCACACAAAAAGGTCTTTCCGTCCCATACCAAAGCTCGCCGTTTTCATCGCAAATATAGGCGATATTCGCCAATTTCCAAAATAAATTTATCAAATCTGCGCCGTCTTGCCTGTTTTTAAGGTCGATATATCGACGGTCGCGTAAAATGTTGCGGATTTTGTTGAATAATAGGTTTTCTCTTATTGAATTCATATAGCCTCCTTCGTTTTTTTATATTCTACCGCGGAGATATATCTTTTTCATCCCGTTATTTTCCAACAAAATTCCAATGGAATTCCAATTAGATAAATTTCCTCTTGATTTTTTTATATTGCTATGGTACAATGTTTTGGCGAATTTAATACGTGGGTGTAGCTCAGTTGGTCAGAGCACTTGCTTGACATGCAAGGGGTCGTTGGTTCAAGTCCATTCATCCACACCAGAAAAAACCGTGAAACCACAAGAGGTTTCACGTTTTTTTGTTTTCTTTGCAATATCAAAAAATACAAAAGGTCAACAAAAAGGTCAACAACTTGACAAAAAAGTGTTGAAATGATATAATTTCAACAACAAACCGCCGTGCGCGCGGCAAGTTATATTATATCGGCAAAAGGGGAAAAGTAGTTATGAATAGCGCAATTGGCATTACCGCAATGGTGTTTGGTGCTTTGCTTCTTCTTTTTGGCATACTTGAAATAGCGGGAGCAAACTTTCTTTCGAAAAATAATCCCCACCCCGAGAAAAATACACCTAAATCATACAGAATAGCAGGCGCAGTTCTTTGTGTTGTAGGAATTATTGCCGCTATCATTGGACTCGTTATCGAAGGAGTTTCATTCGATGATGTGTTGAAATATACCGCAATAGCAGGGATAGTTATAGCTTTGTTTTGCACCATTTGGTTCTTCAGCCAAGAGGAAAAGACAAAAGGTGTGATTTCTTTGGTCGTATTGGCGCTTGTTATTGGCGTTGCCGTTTATGGTTTTAGCGGAAGCGGTTCTCAAGAGGGCGAAGACTCTTTTGGACACGATTGGGCAGTTGCTATGACGGTTGCAGAAAAAGCTGTCAAATCCGAATTGAAATCACCCTCATCAGCAGAATTCAGCTCCAAAAACGAAACCACAATCAATGTTAGTGGAAACACATGGACTGTTAGCGGTTGGGTTGAAGCTCAAAACAGTTTTGGTGCGACCATAAGAAATTCCTATTCCGTTAAATTCACTTTCAACAGTAGTGATAAATACACGATAGAATATTGTAATATCAACTAACATCAAAAGAACGGGGCGCGGTTGCGCCCTTTTTCTATGGAAACACGAAAAACACAAAAACCGATTTGAGAGGTATACACTCAAATCGGTTTTTCTTGACAAAAATGTCGCAGGAAGTTATAATGGTAATAACAAACTACCACGCTTTCATAAGTTGACATCAAGGCGTGTTGGAGTGTTTGAACACTTATATAATAAATGTCGAAATATGTCATGTTTTGATTTTTATTAGTATGCAGGAGGTTATTATGAAAAGACTTTTCTCCGTTGCTTTGTGTATTGCAATGATTTTGACAACCGTGTTGTTGTCGGGTTGTTTTAGTTGTGATCACGATTTCGGCAGATGGAAAACCGAAACCGAACCCACGTGTACCAAAAGCGGCGAGAAATACAGGGTTTGTCAGGAATGCGATTTTGAAGAAACCGAAGAACTCGATCGTCTCCCTCACACCGAAGTTGATGATCCTGCAAAAGAACCCACTTGTACCGAAATCGGGTTGACCGAAGGAAAGCACTGTTCGGTTTGTAACGAAGTGTTGGTTGCACAGGAAGAAATCTCTGTTATCGAACATGATTATGTCGAATCCGTAAAAACCCAAGCATTTTGCGACACTCCCGGTACAAAAGAATTCGAGTGTTCGGTGTGTGAGGATACATATACCGAATCTTTCGAAGCTCAGGAATACACCGCAACCGAAATACACGAACTTGTCAAAGAATCGGTTGCCGAAATCACAACCTACGATAAAGACGGCGAAGGGCTCTCTCTGGGCACGGGTTTTGTATACGACGGAAATATTGTTACAAATTATCATGTTATCGACCAAGCCTATTCTGCCAAAATAACCATCAACGACAAGACTTATGACGCCGAAACCGTAGTCGCTTACGACAAAGATTTGGATCTTGCCGTTCTTAAGCTTGACACGAACGGCGATGTACTTAAATCCCTTTCTATCTGCGATGCAGATCACGAAGTGGGCGCAACGGTATATGCTTTCGGCAACCCCAGGGGTTTTACCGCCACTTTCTCGCAAGGTATATTAACCCATGCAAAGCGCGAGATGGAAGGTGTTACTTATGTCCAGCACGATGCCGCAATCTCAAACGGCAATTCGGGCGGACCGCTCATTAACCAGTATTGCGAAGTTATCGGTATAAACACACTTACCGTAAAAGATTCGCAAAATCTCAATTTTGCTATTTCCGTAAGCCATATAGGCGATCTGCAAAACACCAACCTTTCTTTTGAAGAATTTTACGAAAAAGAAGGTATCCCCGATGTTGTCGGCAAGTATATGCTTAATTCTATGACGGCAAACGGCGTATCGTTTAACCGCGACGTCATTGTGGCGGCAGGAATGGGCGACTGTTATATCGAGCTCAAGGCAAACGGAACTTTTGTGTTGAATAACCCCGGCGTTTCGGCGGTTTACGGCACTTATGACGCAAAAAAACAAATACTTACAGATGATAGCGGCGTACCTGTGGCTTTTGTTTTCGATGGTAAAACCAATTCGATTACCATCGAAGAAGAAGGCGTTACAATGACGTTTGTCAGATGATTTCGTTTTGCAAGAAACAGGACGATAAGAAGCAAATTATAGGAATGTAATAAGCAACACAAAAACCGATTTGAGAGGGAATCAACCCAATCAAATCGGTTTTTTATTATATTGACATACTGCGAAAAAACGGTTACAATATAGTTATACCGTAAGAAGGGAGATCAAAGTAATGAAAAAATCGTTAATAATTATACTGTCGCTGTGCCTGTTCGTGTTGCTTGTTGCCTGTGCAGGCGGAGATGATGCAAATTCGTCCGAAAGCGGTGATGTTTCAAGCGAAATATCCTCCGAATCGTCCGAAGCGTCTGTTGAGACTTCTGATGAAGACGCCGCAAGCTCGGAGATTTTCGACGAAAGCGCATCAAGCACAGAGAACTCCGAAGAAAGCATTGAAAGCGATTCCGGCGAAGAAACCTCCGATTCCTCGGAAGTTTTTGATGTTACTACGCTTGTAGGCACTTGGAAACGTGTTGCAACCGAGGTAGAAGGCGACGTGAACGAGGGCGGAAACTGCACTATAACCATTACGGGCACAAGTCGCGACGATCTGAAAATCAGCTACGACGACAAGGAGTTTCCCGACGCCAAATTTTCGGATAAAAACGTGACTATTTCCGAGCGAGAGAACGAAACCGGTTGGTTGGCGACCGTTGATTACGTCAGCGCGCGCAACACTCGCTACGATTTTACCATTTTGGAAAACGGCCGGCTGGAGCTTTGCAACAGCTTCGAAATCGACGGCGCTCCCGCAGTGGCTTTCGAAATATTCGAAAAAGCCGAGTGAATCACTCGCAAACGCATTTTATTTAACACAAAAGCAAAACCGATTTGAGAGGGAACCAACCCAATCAAATCGGTTTTATTTATTAAAATCCTTGTTATCTGTCCGATTGAGAATGTAGTCCACCGAAACGGCATGAAAATCGGCTAATTTTATAAGAATTTCGGTAGGAATGTCAAGCTCGCCGCGCTCGTAGTTGCTGTAAACACGCTGACTGCAGGACAAAATCTCGCCCATTTGTTTTTGGGTCAAGTCCTTGTCCTCACGCAAATCGCGGATTCTTTTGTAAAGCATATTTATCACCGCCATAACAATATATATTATTATACTTTAGCGGAAAATACACTATTGACATTTAGCGGAAAATCCGCTATAATTGTTTCGGAAGTACATTGTCGCCGTCCTAGTAGAATCTATTTTATATCGGTATGGTGGAAGAAGGAGAAGTAAATGGATAAAAATGTGAATGAAAAAGTGTTGGTAAAAGGCGTTTTTCAAAAAATGAATGTTCCTGCTTTAATTTGTTTGGCGCTATGTTTTGTGAGTTTGGTTAACTATATCGATGCATCAAACGGACGATATCCGGCAAGAGATGAACTAACACTGTTCTCAATAGGAACGATAATTTTTGCAATACTTTCGGTTATTTTCTTTTTTTGGATGAGCGGATGCAATGTTACCGTAACAGATAAAAGGGTGTACGGCACAGGTGCGTTCAGAAAACGTGTTGATTTGCCATTCGATATGATATCCTCTGTTGGGGGAGGTATTTTAGGGAGTATTGCGGTTGCAACATCTTCGGGAAAAATAAATTTTTGGTTTGTAAAAAACAAAAATGAAATTTTTGATGCTGTTACAAAATGCCTTATTGAAAGACAAAATAAGGGCAATTATGCAACCGTCAACCAAGTCGAGCCACAAAACAATGCAGACGAACTCAAAAAGTTCAAAGACCTTCTCGACGCAGGAGTTATCACACAAGAAGAATTTGATGCGAAGAAAAAGCAGATTTTAGGACTGTAACATACAACACAAAGACCGATTTGAAACGAAACGTTCTTTCAAATCGGTTTTGTTTTTGTCTTTTCGGTCGTGTAAAAAAGGTTATGTTGATGATGTTTCCATTTTTTGGATTTATGGTGGCTGTTTTGCGGATATTTTGGGTGTTCGGGGTGGAAAAAGATAAATTTAATGTGGGTTCTAAGGCTTACAAGACTTGACAATTGCGGTTTTGGGTGTTATTATAATTGAGACGCAATCTATATAAACACAATGCAAGAAAATATAAAGAAAGAGATGGTTTACACAATGAAAAGACTCTTATCGTTTTTGTTGGTCGTAACGATGTTGTTGTCTGTCGTATCGTTTTCGGCGTTGTCTGCAACTGCCGCAACCGATTTGATTTCGGAAACAATCACCGTTGACGGTAACATCAAAGACACCGGCTGGGATGCCGATGCATGGAAAGACGTAAATCCCGATAACGGTTATTGGCAGAATGTTCCGTTATACGATGACACTCTGTCTTATACCTATCAGTTCCGTACCGACGGTACAAAACTTTACGGTGCATTTAAGGTTGACTGCGAGCTTGTAAAAGGCGTGCAGGGACAGGGCACCAACGTTCGTCTTTGGTTGAGAACCAACAAAAATGCAACCGTTTATACTCATTTTTATGATGTAAACCCCGTTGCACTTGCGGCAAAATACAATACTTCTACCACAAAGAACTCTGCGGCTAATATAGCAAACAGCTCTCTCAATGCTGCTATTGTTTCCGCCGGAGACAAAACCTACATAGAATTTTCGGTTAATTTGGCCGAATTCGGCGGTCAAAACGGTTTTGAATACTTTGTAGGCGTTTCTAACTACGTTAACCAGAACCTCGCACTCTTCTATCCTCCTGTAGTTAACGGCAGTTACGGTTCTACAACCGAGAACCTGCCCTACAGCAAATGGTATTCTACCGCTGTTAAAGTTAACCCTGCCGATCTTCGTCTCGGCTCGATCAGCCTTGAGCAGAGCCTCCGCAATTTGGCAGGTCTTGAGCATTTCGATGCAGGATACGATCTTGTTATCGATGCACCCGCTAATTATACCGCAGGCGAGGACGTAGTTGTTAAGGTTGCTGTTAACAATATCGTCGCTTCCGGTTTGGACGGCGTATTTTTCGACCTTTGCTACGACAACACCAAGCTCGTTATCGCCAACGATATTCTCGAGGACGATTTCGGCGTACTTGATTGTGTTGATTTGACAAAACTTCCCAAGGCTTGGGAGAACCTTTCTGCTGTCGCAAGCAACTTCAGAGATATCGAAGAAGGCGAAGAGGCAGTAGCAGATAACGACGGCGTTATTAACGTTGCAGCCGTAACTCCTCGTGTAAATTCCTCCTCGATTACCGAGGATGGTGTATTGGTATTTGAATTTACCTTTACCGCAAAAGAAGATGCTGACGGCGAAGTCGGCATTTGGATCCCCTGCATCAACAACAAGGGATATAAGAACGTTGCTACCGACGATGGTATGGTAATATACGTCGGTAACGGCGACTCTGCCGTAATGGGTTCGCACGAGCACACTTTCGCTCTTACCGACGGCGCAATTAAGTGCGACTGTGGCGCAGTCAGCGATTACAGCGGACTTTACGCAACAGACAGCGAATTCTACTATGCAGAAAACGGCGTTCTCGTTTCCGGTTGGAAAGAAATTAACGGCGCATGGCATTACTTCGACGCAGACACCTTGGCTGCAGTAAGCGGCGACAATGTTAAGGTCGGCGGCGTATACTTCGACTTTGACGCGACCGGTAAGACCGAGGGTACTTGGGTAAACACCCTTAACGGCAAACGCTATTACTACGGTCCCGACTACTACTACGACGGCTGGCAGGAAATCGACGGCGAATATTATTATTTCTCCGAGGGCAATCCTGTAACCGGCAATAACAAACTTCCTTCTGTTGAAGACGGTCAGAGAAAATGGTATAACTTCGACGAAGACGGCGTATGCCTTGATACACTCAACGGCGTATACGAGCTGAACGGCAAGTATTATTATCTCGAAGACGGTGTTGGCGCAGAAAAGTACCTTATCAAGGTAGACGGCGACTACTACTTTGCTCAGTACGACGGCGAACTTGTTGTAAATACAACAATGTACGCTTGGATCTCCAACTGCGATCTTCCCGCCGGCACATACACCTTCGGCGCAGACGGTAAACTCGTAGGCTCCCAGGCAACCGGCGAAATCGTATGTGTAAACGGCATGTATTACTACTACGAAAACGGCGTAGGCGTTGAAAAGGGTCTTGTAAAGGTAGGCAACGATTATTACTTCTCGCAGTACGGCGGCGAATTGATCGTAAGCCAGAGATACTACGCATGGATGACCAGTTGCGACCTTCCCGCAGGGGAACAGTACGAGTTCGGCGCAGACGGCAAGATGCTTAACGGTATCATCGAAAAGAACGGCAAGTACTATTACTACGAAAACGGTAACGGTCTTGAGGCAGGCCTTGTAAAGGTCGGCAACGATTATTACTTCGCAGGCAGCTATGACGGCGAGGTAGTGACTAACGCAAGACAGTATGCATGGCTCACCAACTGCGATCTTCCTCAAAGACATTACGAGTTCGGTGCAGACGGCAAGATGCTTAACGGTATCGTAGAAAGAGACGGCAAGTACTATTACTACGAAAACGGTAACGGTCTTGAGGCAGGTCTTGTAAAGGTAGACGGCGATTATTACTTCGCAGGCAGCTATGACGGCGAGGTAGTAACCAGCACTATCCAGTATGCATGGATGACCAGCTGCGATATGCCCGAAGGCAGATATGAATTCGGCGCAGACGGCAAGATGCTTAACGGTATCATAGAAAAAGACGGCAAGTATTATTACTACGAAAACGGCAACGGCGTTGAAAAGGGCCTTGTATGTGTAGACGGCTATTATTACTTCGCACAGTTCGGCGGCGAGGTAGTACTGGGTCAGGAATTCTACGCATGGATGACCAACTGCGACCTTCCCGAGGGCAAGTACGAGTTCGGTGCAGACGGTAAGATGCTTAACGGCATAATCGAAAAGAACGGCGAACTTTACTACTACGAAAACGGTAAGGGCGCAGAAAAGGGCTTGTTCGAGTATGAGGGAGGTTATTACTTCTCGGAATACGGCGGAAAGCTCAGAACCAACGAGCGCTTCTATGCATGGGCAACAAGCTGTGACATACCTGCAGGCACCTACGAATTCGGCGCAGACGGTAAGATGCTCGACGGTATCGTAGAAAAAGACGGCAAGTACTATTACTACGAGCTTGGTACCGGCGTTGAAAAGGGTCTTGTATACGTTGACGGATATTACTACTTCGCACAGTATGCCGGAGAATTGGTAGTAAGCCAGAGCTTCTACGTATGGGAAGCTAACGGCTTGCTTGTAGAAGCAACCTATATCTTCGACGAATTCGGACGTATAGTTGGCTAATTCATTGGCATAGCTAAACCATAAAATAAACAAAACCGATTTGAGAGGTTAAACCCTTTCAAATCGGTTTTTTCTTGACAGGCATAAGAAAAAATATTATAATAAAAACACAATATCGTAAAAATACGGACAAATAATGAGGAAGGGGGCAACCCCGCTTATAATCAAAAAAGAGCTTTTGGGATTGTAAACGGGAGATGTTATGACGGAGTTTGGTTATTTGCTTTCACTTATTGCAATATTCTGTAGGGCGTTACCGCTTATTTTCGCTTTGGCAAAGAAA
>JAZTZF010000153.1:0-5383 GCA_045637325.1 Eubacteriales bacterium
GGGGAAGCCTTGATAATGCATTCTACCTGCACCGCCGGTAGCGATGATAACGGTTTTTGCTCTTGCAACAAGGATTTCCTTGGTTTCCATATTGAGCAATACAGCACCTGCTGCCGCACCGTTTTCGTCGAGGATAAGTTCTATTGCAGAAGTAAAATCAACAACGGGTATCTGTCTGTTAAGAACCTCGTCGCGCAGAGTTCTCATAATTTCCGCGCCCGAATAGTCTTTTGCGGCGTGCATACGCTTTCTCGAAGTACCGCCGCCGTGGGTAGTGACCATCGTGCCGTCTTCGGTCTTGTCAAACTCAACACCCAGCTCGCTTAGCCACTTAATAGCTTCGGGAGCATCGCATACGAGTCTCTCCAAAAGCTCGCGCTTTGCGGCAAAATGACCGCCGCCGAAAGCATCTACAAAGTGAATCGCGGGAGAATCGTTAGGCTTGTCGGCAGCCTGAATACCGCCTTCTGCCATCATTGTGTTTGCGTCACCGATACGAAGCTTGGTAACGATCATAACGTTGGCACCTGCTTCGTGCGCTTCGATAGCTGCCGAAGAACCTGCACCGCCGCCGCCGATTACAAGAACATCAACGTCATAATCGGGGTTATCGAGGTTAACGCACTTAGGGCAAACACGAGAGTGTGCCTGCAAAGTGTCGGCAAGTTCCTTGGGAACCTTATCGCCCTTGTTAGGGCCTATTTTAAGCAGCTCGAATTCATCCTGCTTGTAGTCGGGATGATATTCTGCAAGAAGATCGGTCTTTTGCTGTGCTGTCATACGGGCGGGTTCAAGAGCTATGTTCTTTTCTCTTGCTGCTTCTACTGCCGCCAAGGATTTTTGGAATTTTTCAGAATACATCTCTTTCTCCCTCCTTATTTCTCGATATCGCGGTTGTTATAAAGTTCTTTCATCTCATCAATGGGCTTTTGCATCAATGCCTCGATGAGTTCTTTAAACGTACCGTTTTTTATTTCCTGAACGCGTTCGTTAAGATGCTCACAGTCGGGAGCAAGGTATTTGCCGTTTATACGTCTTGCAAGCATAGCAACCTGAGGATGGGATATACCTGCAGGACAACGCGAAGAACAAACACCGCACATTACGCAGTCGAACGATTCTTCAGCACATTTTTCAAAATCGCCTCTCTGCGCGTATGCTATGTACTGCATAACGTTAAGCCCCTGAGTACAAGCCTTTGTACATGCGTTACAACCGATACAAGCGTATATTTCGGGATATAACTGCATCATAACCGCTTCCGAAGCGGTAACCTTGTTCATGTCATAAACCTGCTTTACAAGAGGGAAGAAGGGGAGTGTGGCAATATACATGTTGTCTTCCACTTTGGTCTGACATGCAAGACAGGATTTAAGTTCACGATCGCCTTTGATTCTGTATATCGTGGCACATGCACCGCAAAATCCGTTTCTGCAACCGCAACCGCGAACCAATTGATAACCCGCATATTCCATAGCGTTCATTATAGTTAAATTGTCCGGAACTTCATACTTTTTGCCGAACAGAAAAATATTCACCATATTTGTCATATGTCCTAATAATCTCCTTTAGTCAAAGCATTGAAACTTGCACCAGCCCAAAAGGACTGAAACGCAATTAATATTCGTCGGGCAATTCGTCCAACTCATCGAAGCGGAATACGGGGCCGTCCTTGCAGACGTATTTGGAACCTACGTTGCATCTGCCGCATTTTCCGATAGCGCATTTCATTTTGAGTTCAAGTGTAGTATAGACCTGAGTTTTTTCAAAACCGAGCGAATAAAGACCGTCAAGCGTAAACTTTATCATTATGGGAGGTCCGCAAAGCACGGCGGTTTTGTCGGTATCAAAACCGAGTTCCTTTACGTAGTTAGGAACAAAACCTACGTGTCCGTCCCAACCTTCCTGTTCGCGGTCGATGGTAAGGTGTACGTTTACACCCTCGTCGGTTGCCCATTCTTCAATGATTTCTTTGTATTGAAGCAGATCATCTTTGCTTCTCGAACCGTAAACGATGTCGATACTGCCGTATCTTTCGCGGTAATGACGGCAATAGTTAATAACCGAACGCAAAGGTGCAAGACCTACACCGCCTGCTACAAACAGCAAATTCTTTCCTACAAACGCATCGTCAACCGGAAAAGGTTTTCCGTAAGGACCTCTGATAGTTATCTGCTGTCCTGCTTCGGCTTGATGCAGCCAATCGGTAACGCAACCGCATTTTTTAATGGAAAACTCCATATATTCGGTATTTGTCGGAGAGGAAGTGATAGAAAACATCGCCTCGCGCACACCGGGAACCGAAAGCATTGCGCACTGACCGGGCATATGGTCAAACGCCTTCTTTCCGTCGGGGGTAACAACACGGAACGTTTTTATATCGGGCGTGTCGATTCTAACGTCGGTAATAACGCCGACAACAGGGATCAAAGGCTCTTTAATCATGCTCATTTGTTATTACCTCCGATCTTTTTCATAACCTTGACAATATTCATCGAAATAGGGCATTTAGCCAAACATCTTCCGCAACCCACACAACCGAATATACCCTCGTTGTTTTCGGGGAAATAAACTAACTTGTGCATAAATCTCTGTCTGAATCGCTCTACCTGACTGAGTCTGTTGTTTCCGTGAGCCATTTTGGTAAAGTCGGAATACATGCAGGAATCCCAGCAACGAAAACGAATAACACCGTTTCCGTTGTTAAATTCCTTAATATCATAGCACTGGCATGTAGGGCAAACAAAGGTACAGGTACCGCATCCCAAGCAGGATTCCGAAAGAGCTTTCCATTCGGGACGGTCAAAAAGTTCCTCTGTTTTTCCGCCGCCGAATCCCTCGGTAGTAAGCGATGCAAGCGGAAGTTTTTTCATGATTTCCGCAGTTTTTGCCTTTTGCGCATTAACGGCAGAATCATCACATTCGGTGAGATCTAATTTATTAAGCAACGCCTTGCCCTTTTCGGTGTTAGCGTTCCAATAAAGTGCATCCTCGGTCTTCCAAACGGTTATATCGCCGTTGGGAGAGGTTGCATCTATACCGAAAGTGCCGCAAAAACAGGTTTCGGACGGTCTTGTACAGGCAACCGAGACGATAATGCCATGCTCTCTGCGGTTGGCATAATAGCTGTCGCAAGGCTCTGTCAGGAAAACTCTGTCAAGAATATCAAAACTTCTAACGTCGCAGGCGCGGACACCAAACACAACAAAATTCTCGGACTCCTCGCGGATGTCTTTAATTTCTATGTTCTTGCCTTCTGCCTTAAATTCCATAAGGTTTTCGACTTGAGGGAAGAAGAAGTCTTTGGGACTCTTTACGGTGTTAAGCTGTTCACTCCACTTAACGCCGTTTTCCCATTTGGAATAAACCGCCTTGCCGTCATCGTTGTCAACAGGCAAATATAATGTAGCTTCTTTAGAAATGTCGGCAAAAATTCTGTCAAGAGAGTCAATAGAACATTTAAACATCAGTTGTCCCTCCCTTCAAAAATTTCGGAAGCCTCGATATCTTCGGTAGTATAGTTAACAAGCGGTGCACGGGAACCGACTTCGTCACCTGCTTGGTATTCACCGTAAAAACCGTCAATATCCTTAATAAATTTTCGGTTTAAGAGATGAAGCGGAATGTTCTGAGGGCAAACTCTCGAGCATTCTCCGCAGTCGGTGCATCTGCCCGCAACGTGGAATGCGCGGATAATGTGGAACATCTTTTCCTCAAAACTGTTTGCCGCCGCCTTGTTCTCGACACCCGATTTAGGATTGTCAAAAACGCATTTTTCGCACGTGCAAGCAGGGCATATATCTCTGCAGGCGTTGCAACGGATGCATTTCGAAAGCTCGCTCTGCCAGAAAGCAAACCTCTCATCCGCTGTCATTTTTTCGAGCTTTTCGACCTCGTCAAAACGGTTTGATTCCAAAACCTCACCGTCATCACCTATAAGCTCGTCGTAGGCAACGTGCATCTTGCTCTTGCAGTTAACGCAACGCTCCAAAAGCACGTCAGAGGGATCGATTTCGTATTTGTCACCGTATATTGTATTTACAACTATCTTTTCGTTGCAATCAATAGAGGAAATGCCCTCTCCCGTGATTTTCTTTATTTGGTTTATGTCAGCCATGCCCTCGCAGGGGATGCCGATTGCATAAACCTTCTCACGGTCAAAACGGTGTTCGGTAAGCAGTTGGTTAAAACTGTAGGTGTCGCAAGGCTTGAGGAAAACAAGAATCTTTCCTTCGGCGTTGCGTGTCTTTTTAACTAAATATTTGGAAAAGTTTGCTCCGCAAAAATCGTTCCAAACAAAATTGTTTTTAATATCATCTTTATCGGTAAAAACAGCAGGGGAGATGTCGTAATCGAATTCGCCCTTTCTCCAACCCAAAACAGAGCAAACCTCGCCGCTTTCGAGCATCGAAACCGCTTTTTCAACCAAGACGTCACGACTTATTTTTTGCATCTGAGGTCCTCCAATCTCTTGTTTTCACCGAGTGATGCCACTTTTTCGGCAAAATCGTTCATAGTAGCGGCAAATTTTGCGCCTTCTGCCGCCGAAACCCATTCCACGCGCGTGCGTTCTCTTTCGATACCGAGATAATCAAGCATCGAAAACAGCAACGCCATTCTGCGCCTTGTATAATAGTTACCCGAGGTGTAATGGCAATCTCCGGGGTGACAACCGCAAAGGATAACACCGTCGGCGCCTCTCTGGAAAGCGCGGAGAATAAACATCGGGTTCACTCTGCAGGAGCAGGGAACACGTATTATCTTAACATCTGCGGGATAGTTAAGTCTGTTGTTACCGGCAAGGTCTGCACCTGCATAGGAACACCAGTTGCAGCAAAATGCCACTATCAAAGGTTTATATTCTTTTACTTGCATATTGCATCTACCTCCGCAATGATCTGTTCGTTTGCAAATCCCTTAAGATCCATCGCACCCGAAGGACAAACTACCGTACAGCAACCGCAACCCTGACATACGGCAGGATTAACTATTGCGATTCGGCGCATTAACGTGGTTCTGTCGGGCATGCGGAATTCCTTATCCTCATAGGTTATCGCGCCGTAAGGACAAACCCTCTCGCAGGACGAACATCCGTTACACATCATTTCGTTTGAATGTGCAACGCAGGGGTTACCCACGAGCTTATCCTTGGCAAGCAGACCGATTACCTTAGCGGCGGCGGCACCTGCCTGAGAAACCGTTTCGGGGATATCCTTGGGACCTTGGCAGGCGCCCGAAAGGAATACACCTGCGGTAGGACTCTCAACGGGACGCAGCTTCGGGTGTGCTTCGGTAAAGAAATCGTTGGTGTCCATGCTTGCGGTAAGCATCGTTGCAAGCGGACGAGCCGACTTATCGGGTTCGATAGCCGCGGCAAGAACCA
>JAZTZF010000154.1:0-2531 GCA_045637325.1 Eubacteriales bacterium
CGTAGCCGATCTCGCGCAGACGGCGCATTGATTCAACAACATTCTCTTCCCCGGGTCTGTATGTATAAAACAGATTGGTCATGGTTCCGGGCATTAAATTTGCCATAATAATCACCTCTGAATAAAGCAAAGCAACCGGCAAAACGATTGTTCGCATATATTTACACATATAAAAATTATACAACAAATAGCGATATTTGTCAACCACTTTACTTAAAAATAAGCTTGAGGGCAATTAAAAATGACATGTTGCTTTGTTGTTTTTACAAAAAATGTATATTATTTATTTTAAATTATACAATTAATTTATGCCGTAAAACAAACTTGCATTTTTGATTATTATGTGATATAATAACTAATAATAAAAAATTGATAGAGGCAAAAAAATGACAGCAATAAAAAAGCTCGCATTCGGCAAAAAGAAAACGATGGACATGACGCAAGGCAGTATTGCAAAGAACATTTTGCTCTTTGCCCTTCCCCTCCTTGTCGGCAATCTGTTTCAACAGCTTTATAACCTTGTTGATACGTGGGTAATCGGTCAGACCGGAAACACAGCGGCTTTTGCCGCGGTTGGAAGCGTTGGTCAGATCATCAACATCCTCATCGGCCTCTTCCTTGGTCTTTCGAGCGGTGCGGGAGTTATAATCTCGCAGTATTTCGGTGCCAAAGAGGAAGAAAAAGCAAACAAGACGGTCCACACGGCTATGGCGCTGACGCTTGTTATGGCTGTAATATTCACGATTGTTGGTATCCTTATGACCCCTTTTGCGCTCAATCTGATGCTTCAGGCAGATGGTGCAGGCGAAGCGAATCCCGTTTTTAAGGAAGCTAAAACCTATCTTACGATTTATTTTGCGGGTGTTACTTCGCTTATGATATACAATATGGGCGCGGGATTTCTTCGCGCAATCGGCGACTCGCAAAGACCTTTCTACTTTTTGATAGCAGCCGCTGTCACCAACACACTTCTTGACATTCTTTTTGTTTTCAAATTAAATATGGGCGTTGCCGGAGTTGCACTTGCAACCGTTATAGCCCAAACACTTTCCGCGATACTGACTCTCATTGCGCTATTCAAGAGTGATACTTGCGTTAAACTGAGCCTCAAAAAGATCAAGTTTGAATCTTTTTACCTAAAAAAGATCGTGAAGGTAGGCTTCCCCGCCGCAATTCAAATGGCGATCACTTCATTCTCAAACGTATTCGTTCAGTATTATATCGCAAGCGCGGTCATTCCGGGCGGACTTACGTCCGGTGTCGATATGCAAACCGTGGTTCTTGCCTCCTGGACGGCATATTCGAAGATCGACCAATTCATTTTCCTTCCCATTCAGTCAATAGGACTTGCGGTCACCACCTTTGTCGGTCAAAACCTTGGTGTAAACAACACGGTGCGCGCCAAAAAGGGGACTTATCTTGCACTCGGAATGGCTTTTGTTTCTGCAGTTGCCATCATCATTCCCATCATGATCTGGTCGCCGTTTTGGACATCAATATTCAACGATAACCCCGACGTTATCAAGAATTCCGCGATACTTTTGCGCTTCATCTCGCCCTTCTACGTTTGCTGTTGCGTAAATCAGGTCATTGCTGCAGCTCTTCGTGGCTCGGGCAATACCACGGCACCGATGATCATTATGCTTTCCACGTTTGTAGGCTTCAGACAGATAATGCTTTTTGTGATCTCGAATTACATATCGGGAGAGCTTCTGCCAATCGGTATGGCATACCCTCTCGGTTGGCTTGCTTGTGCCACCACGTTGCTTATATATTTCAGCAGATTCAATATGTCAAAGACAAGAATAGTAACCAAATAAAAGATCAACCGGCTCATCCGCAAGGAAGAGCCGGTTTTGATTATTATTTTTTTGCAACCTTTGCAAATACCTGCCAGCCGTTTTCTTCCGAATAGCAAGCAAAGATACCTGTGGATGCGTTTGAGATTGAAGAATAGTGGAAAGGAATAACGATATTTCCTTCGGTGTCGATAACGCCTTTGACGCCATCTTCATATCCAAGCACAGCAAGGCCTTCGATGAAAGGAGCAGCGTATGTATATATAGGCTGTGCTACCCAATAGCCGTCGCGGTGGTAATAGCCGTATCTTCCGTTTCGTTCAACAAGAAGGATGCTGTCCGAATAGGATATAAGATTATAGCCTTCGGGAACGATATTCGATCGGTTGCCCTTTGAATCTATCAGAACTTCATAATCATTCTCATAAGTATTGAGCTTATGCGGACGTCTTTCGACCACGCGCATACGGATGAGCCCGTCATCATAATAGAAATGACCAAGCATATATTCATCGCGCGCAAAAGGCTCGGTGTAATACTCAAAATGGTAGAAGGAACCGGAAGCGCTGCTTGCCTTGAATTTATTATAAAGATATACCGAGGAGTTTCCGCTTGTATTGATTATCCTTACGATTCCGTTTGCATCAACGGTATATGCGCGGCTCTCGCTGAAGTTATACGCTCTTGCATACTTGAAATCCGTATTCCAGCTTATAGTTTGAGTGATATACT
>JAZTZF010000155.1:0-6065 GCA_045637325.1 Eubacteriales bacterium
GTCAATACTGCCTTGGAGGGTTCGGGCGAATAATAACCGTTATACAATTTGATGATATCCGAAACGCCCAAAAGCGACTCGAAATATCCGCGTGCCTCCTCAGGAACGTCGGGGGTAACCTTCGCTTCGTTGCCCGTCAACGATCTGTTGCCCATAATTCTTATTTCATCGCAGAAGGTAAAGATATCCGAGCAAAACTCTACCTTTACATACCGCGCCGAGTACACCTTATCAAGCTCTACCTTAATATCGCACCTTACGGTATTTTTGTTATGTAACGGATATTTTGTTTGATACTCGATAGCCGTACCGTATTCCTCTCCGTCGTCCGACAGAAAAACATTTATATAACGCGGAGCATAGATTCCTGCAGGTTTGGAGTGCAAAAAGCCTGCCTCTATGCGAGATATCGCGCATACATCACCGAGATCGAATGTCACACTACGGCTTTTTGCACGAAAAGCACGATACCAACCGTTTGACGATGCCGAGTTGGTCGCCGTTTTAGAGTCGGTCAGTTGACCGTTGTCAATGTCGAACTTGGTTTTGCCCTCGACAAAATTCGCGTATGATTTTGTTACGGGTTCCCCCGTTTCCACCTTATACGAAAGACCTTTTGCAAGGTTTTCCTCTCCGTTTGCGGAAATCGGCAAAATGCTAAACAAGAAAATCCCAAACAAAAATAATGCGAATAACCTTTTATTCATCTTGTGCCTCCGTCAACATTTCAAAATATATATCAGCGATCATGCTGTGGCCGTTGGAATTGGGGTGGGGATCTATGCTGAAATGCGCGTTAAATATATCAAAACCCGCATTGGTGAGTGTTTTTTTAGAAGCGTTAAACCGTTCCCAAACAGGCACAACGGTATAGCCGTTTTCGATTGCAAGAGATTCGATAGGCGCATTTAATTTCGCAACGGCATTTTCGCCGTAGGAAGCAAGGTTAAGCCCCTCGTCAATGCCCTTGAATGAAACGTTTATGCTACTATAAGGATTATACACAGTCTGAATATATATGTCAACATCGGGATTGAGCCTTTTTATCTCCGATACTATCTTGGGAATCTCGTCCGAAAGCTTTTTTTCTGCCTTATCTATAACGCTCTTGAATTGCTCGCTCTCGAACACGTTATTGATCCCCTCGAAAATACGGCTTATAACTCCGCAGGCGTATTCGTATTTATTCTTTGTATCTTGATCCTGCGAAAACAAATATTTGAAATAATCGACAAACACCTGAGGATCGACGGTTGAAAGGATATTCATGGCGTCCGACACCGAGGATACCGCATGAAGTATATTGTTTCCGCCGATGCTGATAATAACACAGTCACAGTTCTGCAGTTCTTCGGGAGGTGTTTTTTGAAGCTGTTCCAAAAGCTCGGCACCGGTCTGACCGTCTACTCCGTAATTGGCAACCGATACTTCGGCATAAACGGTTTTGAGCGACTCGGCAAGCAAGGCGGAAAAGCGCATGGTTTCGACGTTTTCCAGTCCATATCCGCGCGCAATGGAATCGCCCAAAACCACGACGGATATACTTCCCTCGGGTTCTCTGGCAATCTCGCTCGATTCTTCGGGCTGTGGCGCCGTCATTGCAGGAAGATTGGAATCGGCATCGTCCGAGCCGCTATTGTCTGCTAAATTGTCTTCCGATATTATTTCGCTTTTATCGGTTTCTTTATCGCTTAACATTTCGTTTCCGCTTTCGTATTCAGCCGAGCTGTTTTCGTCTGTATTCGACACACATGCAGAAACACAAAGTGCCAGAACAACGAAGAAAACTAATATTGCGGCTGTTTTTTTCATAAATACTCATACCCTTACGTTTGTTTTTTTAAGTATTCACTATTCTTATTATATTTATACTTTCCTAAATAATCAAGAGGCAAAACGTTACATTTTCTGTATATCACGAATATAATTATATCAGGCATAACTGGGAGTGATGATTGTGAACGTAAACGCTTGTAATACATTCATTTTGAACAATTCTTTGGCGGCGGTCTCGGCACTTAGAAAAGAAAACCGCATACTCGCAACCGACGGAAACGGTTGTAACGTTCATATTTTCGAATCGGACGGACGTTTTTGCGGCTGTCAAGCGACGGCACGGCCATACCGAAAGCTGAGATACGACACGCAAAGCAACAGTTTTACCGCATTGGGTTGTTGTAATCGGGCAAATCTGTACCTTATTGACGAAAATCTGAACGAATGCGAATATATCGAGCTTGACAGCTCCGAAAATTGCTCTTGCGGATTTAATAACGGTTGCACAGGCGGCTGTGAGAGCAGTTGCGGTAATGGTTGCGGCAACGGTTACGGTTGCGGATGCAATGGCGGTTTTAACAGCGGATTCTGTGATACCAACGGTTGTTCCGAGCTGACAGACGCAATGATAACCCGAATCGGGAATGAGTGTTTCTTTATAGGCGCATTCTCAAAAAGTGCCTATCTCTTCGACGTGAACGGCAGGCGTCTTACACGGTTATGCAGTACCGAGAGAGGAGAGCGTATAACCGATTTTATCACTTTCGGGGAAGAAAAATACGCCATGAGCACTATTAAAAACGGCATACGATGTGTGAGTATTTCGGAAAACGGTGTGACGCAAAGTGCCGTACTGGGCTGTAGATTCTCGCTGAGAATGCTTTTTGAGCAAGGCGGTACTATTTACGGTCTTTTCGGGCAAAGCTATATTTATAACCGCATTATCCCCATCTATTCCGACGGCAGGCTTATATTACCCTAATGCATAAACTCGTCTGTGCTGCATATGGATATATCGGGAAGAATAATACATGGCACGAATCTGTTCTTCCGGAGAGGATAAAACGTTTTGAAAAAAATAATCTTTACTGCATTGTTTATGATTCCGCTTGTGCTTTCGGCATGTATCGGAAGCAGTCAAGCCAAGGATTCGTTTGCACTTCCCTTGCGCATCGAAGCAAGCCTTGAGGGCAGTAACGCACTCTTCACCGCCGATATTTTCGAGGACGGTTGCGATATTACGTTTGAGGGCGGGCACGCACTCGAAGGCACAAAACTTTGCTTTCGCACCGACGGCAACAGTGCAACTGTAGGTGATATCCTCACGCGCGACATAAAAAACGGCACGTTCCCTGCGCAGGAAGCGCTTATAAAAGCTATTCGTCTGCTTGCAACGACCGAAATTTCGGGCGTGGCTGTCGAAAACGGCACAAGGTACACTATTGACGAAATGACGATAATAGTGTATCATGGTGAAAATACCGATTTGCCGACAGGCATCGAAACGGAGGAGCACGGACGGCGGTTTGAGTTTTCGATCGCGTCGCTCGAACCATATGAAGCAGAGGACAACGGCGTTCATTCGCCTTGAACGCATAGCAAAGAATTATAACTACATAAGTTCGGTTGCCGAAAAAAGCCGTGTAATGGCTGTTATCAAGGCAGACGCCTACGGCCACGGAGCGGTTAAGGTCGGCAAGGAGCTTGAAAAAGTCGGTTGCCGCGATTTTGCCGTGGCATGTTTGAGCGAGGCGCAGGAACTGCGTGCATCGGGAATAACCGCAAATATTCTTATTCTCGGCACTACCGACGAAAGTTTTATTCCCGAAGTTATATCGGGCGATTTTATCCAAACGGTTGACAGTTTGGAATATGCCGAAGCAATTGCAAAACACGGCAAAGTGCGTGTTCACATCAAAGCGGACACGGGTATGTCGAGGTTGGGGCTCTATTGCCACGGCGAGCAGAATATTGCCGATTCCGCCGACAAGATCGAGCGAATCTCCGAGCTCGAAAATATTGCAATTGAAGGTATTTTCACCCATTTTGCAGACAGCGACGGTTGCAACAAACAATTCACAGACATGCAGTTTGCGAGTTTTTCGGCTTTGTTAAAAGAGCTCGAAAAGCGACATATAGCGGTAGGCACACGCCATTGCTGTAACAGCGCGGCAATCTTGCGCTATCCCGAAATGCATCTTGATATGGTGCGTGCAGGAATTATACTTTACGGTCTTATGCCGTCTTGCAATGTAAAAGACGAAAACATAGGTCTTGCCATGAAATTGTCCGCGCGTGTTTGCGCCGTTCACAACCTTAAATCCGGCGACTGCGTAAGCTACGGTTGTACATACCGCGCAGAAAAAGACACCCGCGTTGCCGTGATCTCGATAGGATATGCCGACGGATTCTCGCGTGCCTACTCGGGCAAAGAGCTTATACGGATAAACGGCAAAACATATGCAACCGCAGGAAAAATCTGCATGGACATGTGCATGGTTGATATAGGGTTGAATGCCGATTGCAAAGTGGGCGACGAGGCAGTGATTTTTGAAACCGCCGAGGATATCGACCGTCTTGCAAAAGCACTCGGAACGATCAATTACGAGATAGTCTGCTCGCTGAAAAACAGGGTTGTAATCGAATATATTTAGATTCAATATTAAAAGCCGATGGTATGACCATCGGCTTTTTTGTTTGATTATCGTCGCGCTGTCAGGTGGTATTATACCCAGTCGGGGTTCCAGCCGGACTCGCCGGTGTTGGGATTGTAGGGCTCGGTAGTATACTTATAGTTCATGTTATAAGTACCCAAAACGGCGCGTTTGATCTTGATATAGTCCAAAACGCTTGCCTTTCCGCCGGGCTCAATACCTGCCGCCTCGAGGCCGAGAGATCCTATATAGCCTGTGCCGAAATACTCGCGCTTGACCGCAAGGTAATCGAGCGAATCCCAATCGCCGTTACCGTTAACATCGCCCATAACTACAGCGGCATACGAAACGCCGTTTAATTTTATGGTATAGCCTGTTGCCATTTTTGCGGAAGAAGCCAACTTTGTGCCGTTTTTATCGTAAACCTCGACAACGACATCATAAAATGCCAAGCGAACTTCTGCAACGGTAGCACCTTTGGCAATACCGTATATCTTGCTGTTGCGAACCTCGGTTCTGAATGTGATCGTCTTTTCTTCTGCTGCGGATGTGAGAACAAACACCGCAGAGGTTGCAAGCATAAAGCAGGCAAGAAGGAAGGAAATAAGTCTTGTTTTTTTCATAGAACCACTCCGTTCAAATTAAATCTCAACCCATTCGCCGGGGGTTTGGACAGCCTTGTTTCCGGCTTCGATAATGCCCATGACCGAGATAGTTTCGGCATGGTCTGCGAATGTTTCGCCCGTTTTGAAGAATGTGCAGAGTTTGGTTATAAAATTATCAAAATAATTGCTCATCTTCGGAACCTTGTACACCGAGCCGTCGGTATAATTTATGAGCATCTCAAAATCAACGCCGTTCCAATTATAATGGCTCATGACCGCGCGGCGACCGTTCGAAAACTCGATAACCATGGTTTCGTAACCGCTGCCGACCGACATTATACGCTTTGCCTCGCTACCCATAAGAACAACGATAGGCTCTATCTGATGTATAGCGTAGGTATCGAATCTGCCGGGACCTCTGGAATTTATAAAGCAGATGCCGTCACGGGGAACATCCTCAAGTTCCGACGCAAAACGAAGTGCGGAGGTGGAGAAAAACGCAGTGTTATTTGCCTCGCCGTTATCCACTATCTGCTGTGCGATAGCTTTTGTGGGCGCAAAAGTCTTATCTACATAAACACGCTTTCCGCTTGCCAAGGGTTCGCGGCAAAGGTCCAAGTGACGCTCGGGATTATCGGGCGAAAGAACGATGATGCAATCGCTCTTTTCAACAACCTCGGCAATGGTGCTGCAACGCTCTACGCCAAATTCCTTGCACCATTCGTCGGTGGTCTTTCCGCCGGGTTTATCTATCTCTGCATAGGCATAGGCAACCTTGAACTCGTCACCGAATTTTTGGCTGATAAATTTGGGATAGTTATTTGCATGCCACTCATCAAGAAAATAATCAATAAATCCTATTTTAATCATTATATGCTCCTTATCTGTCATCAATTCTTAAAAACTTTGCAGAAGTGCATCCACGCCGTAGGAAAATACCATCATTATCACGCCTGCAACCACCACGCCGAGAGCTATCGGCGGTGCGGCTTTTTTCATATCCAAGCTAAGTGTAATTGCTATAAGCGAA
>JAZTZF010000156.1:0-7212 GCA_045637325.1 Eubacteriales bacterium
ATATACTCGGGCAATGCGATACCGGAGTTATTGCCCAAGAAGGTGTTAACGCGAACCTGCGCGAGGTCGTAAACGCCCCCGAGGTCGAAACCAACAGTACCGATACCGTTGGGAGCATTAGAATTTCTTTGACTGATATTATCTTCGTTGCTCAAACTGGGGTGATAGAAGAAGCCGAACCAGCCTGTATGATCCCACGCGAGCGAAGTAAGTGCTTTTCCGTCGGTGAGGTCGGCATAATACTCGCTGCGTTCGTGTGTGCCGAAATATTCCTTGCCCAAAACAAGGTTTTTGTTTGCACCGTCAGGAGCTTCGCCGAAGGAGAACGCGCGGAATTCTCTTATACCGCCGCTGTATTTGCCCCATGATGCATGCTCCCAGCGCTGAAGCTGAACGTACTTGATATATCTTGCATCGGCAGCGGTGTTCAGAGTGATCTTATCGGTCTTTGCACTGCCATTCTGTCCGCCGGTAAGTTTATAGACCGAGGTAAAGTTTGTCCCGTCTTCCGAAACCAAAATCTCATAAGAAGGAACGTGCTCGTGGAAGGAAATCTCGAATTCCAAAATGGAATATACGCTTCCAAGGTCGAGCAACAGCCATTGATTATCGGCATCTCTGGAGAACGACAAACGGGATGCGGCATCGTCTATGCCGTCAACCGCAAGGTTAGCAGTAAATCTGCCGTCGTTTACTTCCAACGAAGAGGCAGTCGCTTGTGCGCCGAGCGCCACGTTGAGATAAGCAGATTGGGGAAGAACGTTGATATTATCAATATAACCCTTAACGCCCTTACCTATCTGAGAAAGCGGTGCGGTAAGTGTAGACAATTTTGTGCCGCTGACGTTCAATGCGTTTTTGGGCGAGTATCTGCGTCCATCAACGATAAGAGTAGTCTTCTTGGTGTCACTGCTAAGACGTATAGTGACTTTTTTGCCTGTGGGAAGCTTGTAATCGTAGGTAAAGGTGTAGAATTCGGTCTTGAATCCGAAATGTCCCTGTCCGTCGGCGTTTGCCAATATCTGTACTCCGTCACCTGCGAACAGCGGTGCAGTTGTTGCTTCCTCAAGATAAATATCAAACTCGAGAGTGTTCGGGAAGCCTACAGCATCGGGAGTGAGCGACAGATAAGAGGTTCCGTCAAGGACAAATACGCCGTTTTCTACCTTGCCGCCGTTGAGTTTTACGTATTCGGGAAGAGTCCCCTCGAAATCAACCGACAAGCCCTCGTCAGGCACAGAGTGTCTGCCGGGGTCGGCATCGCCTGCACGGAGCGAGAGTTTTTCGTATCTGTCGATAAAATCAGCCGCACTGATTTTGGTAGTTTCGTGTCCGAGCCAGGTCTTTTCGGCAATAAGGCAGGTCATGCCTCTGAGTCTGTCAAAAATATCGAACCTTGTAACGCCGTTATAGCTGGTGTGAAGGTCGTTCCAAAGTGCGAAGCTGGCACCGAGCAATCTTTCATCATCGGCAGCCATCTTCTTGGTTCCGGTAGTGTCGAAATAGTTTACCTGCCAGTTGGTATATAGTCTTTCAAGGTCGAAATAATCGGGGAAATTGTAGTTTGTCGTGGGAACTACATAAAGGGTATTATTTACGGTATTGATGATATCGTAATCACTTGCAAGTGTTTCTTCCACACCCGATATGTTCACGTCCCAGAAGTTCATCTGAGCATCCTGAGACATGGGTGTTGTGCCCTGAAAACCGTGCGGGCCAAGACCGCCCCAGAAACGAGGAGTATATCCGAGAGAGTTTACGTACTTGATAAGAGTATCGGTATATGCACGCATCTGTTCTGCGTATTCTCTGGGATATTCGTCGGTACCGATATGAACAACCTTATTGACGAAAACGGGGTCATCTCCCGTCATATATTCAGCCAAAAGGTTCTTTACAAACGTAACCGTTTCGGGTTTGCTGATATCAAGACAACGGTAGTTATTGGGAAGAAAAGGAGGAGGATTTTCGGCATTCGCATAACAGCTCGAATGGTAAGGTGTATCTATTTCGGTAATTACAGTCACACCGTATTCGAGCATTTTTTTCTGATATGCGCGGTACTCATCCTTGGTGTAATATCCATCCTTGGAGGCAAGTCCCTTGATATTACTTTCAAGACGGAAACCCGAGTAGCCGTTAACGCCGTCATCGTTGATATGGAGGTGCATTTCGTTCAGCTTGAAATACGCCATATAACGGGTGATTTCTTCTACATAGTCGAGCGGAATCCATGCTCTGCCGACGTCGAGCATACCCGATCTTACTTCGTATTCGGGATAGTCAACAGCAGTACCGCAGGGGAACGCGCCATCGGCGGATACGCTCTGTACAACGGTTATACCACCGTACAAAAGACCTGTATCGGTAGGAGCTTTGATTTCGATCTTACTTGTTGTTGCAGTAAGGGTATATCCCTCTTTGCCAACCTGACTTTGAAGAGAGGTATCCTTGATAAATACTATCTCGTTGCTTCCGTCGGCGGTTGTAGACGTGCCGAGTTTCAAACCGAGCATTTCTTCAAAGAAGCCCGCCACCTTCGCAACAGAAGATGAATTATTCTTGTTTACTAATACTGTACTTGCATTGGGAGTAAAATTCCCACTGCTACCGGTCCACTGCCTTATTGCAGGGATTACGGTAGGCGCAGCATTTGCCGCCATGGCGGTTAAGCCGAGCGGTATGATTGTTGTTGCCAGAAGTACAACCGACAACACAAACGCAAGTGCTTTTTTCATGTTTTTTCTCCTTATCGATTTCTTTATTTTATACTAACATAGCCCACTCAAGTTGTCAACACAAAGTTGTTTATACACAGTGCGTATTGACAGAATATATAATATCGCGTCACACTTGATCGTATCATACTTGACATATTGTGTGTCTTGAATTATACTGTAAACGAACTCGAATCAAATCTACCATAGCCGAAGAATTGATTTTATGTTTACAATAATTCACAATAAAACTTAAATTTTCAGGAGAAACACCATGAAGAAATTTTTATCCCTGCTTTTAGCAGTCTTGATGCTTCTTTCTTTCGCTGCCTGCTCCGGCTCCGATAATGATTCGGATATCGAATCGGAGGAAACCGAAGAATCGAACGCTTCGGAGAAATCGGAATCTTCGGAAGAATCTGAAGAATCGGAAAGCGACGTCAGATCCCCCATCATCAACGGAAACAAGCTTTCCGACTACAAGATCATCTATCAGGAACTCAACATAATGGATCGCGAAGCCTGCAGATACAAGGATCTTGCGCTTGAGATTCAGGACTATTTCAAAAAAACGTATTCACAGACTGTGCAGATTGCCGACCAGAACTCCAAAGAAACCAAAAAAGAAATTATCCTCGGTTTTATAAGAAACCGTAATATTTCTGCAAACTATACCACCGAATACGGATACGACAAATACAAAGTTGTAATTAAAGGCGACAAAATTTGGATTTGCGGCAACTATGCATCGGGTATATACCAAGGTTTCGAGGCGCTCGTCGAGAAATTCAACAGCTCGGAAGACGGTATATTCGGTGATACCGAATTTAGCGGTCAAGGCAAGGTCATAAAGGTCTCGGCTGTCGGCGATAGTATCACCCAAGGCATAAACTCTTACAATTACACACAGGTTTATCCCTACTATCTGCAAAAAATGCTCGGTTTTGACTATTACGTTCTTAACAGCGGCCGTACCAGCACGTCTATTTGTACTATCGACGGCGAGTTCTGCTATTCTAGAACCGATGAGTACCGCGTTGCTATCGATTTCAAACCGGACGTTGTTCTTTTCGGTCTCGGCACCAACGATGCAAACCCCCATCCCGATTACCCCAACAAAAACTGGGAGAACCCCGCAAACAACCGTATTGAGGTTTTCAAACGCGACACAAAGGCGCTCTGGGATTCCTTCTACAAAGCCAATCCTGATGTGCAGATATTCGTCATTCTCCCCCCTTCGTTGATCGACAAACCCCAAGGCGCATTCTGGCGTCCTGTAGAATGGACCGCGAATATCAAAAAGTATTCGCATCCGCTTCTTGTTGAGCTTGCCGAAGAATACGAGCTTCCTACAGTAGATATGTTCCCTTGGTCGCAGAAAAACCCCGATATCTTCACCGACGGATTGCACCCCATAGGCGAATCCTACCACGCATATGCATCGTATATCTACGACGGCATTTCCGAACTTATAAAGAAACCCGAATAATTTGAAAATACAGCAAAACACCGCAGAGCGAGCACGCCCTGCGGTGTTGTTTTTTGTTGCAAAAAGAAAAGAGCCGATACACTGCCAATGGAGTAATCGTCTCTTTGTTTTTTGTTTTTATTCCTCTCTTTTTCTGTTGTTGGCGACCGACGCGATGATGAACAAAATTATCAACATCGGAATTGCCATAACGATTGCGACGAGAAGCGGTTCGATCTGCATTGCTTCGGAGATTATATGAATCTGCTTTGATTCCTCGATGTTTTCTATCCGATGCCCGCGCACGCAAAGACGGTGGGTATTGATCGCATAAGGGGTGCAGGTGAAGAGCGTGCAGTAATCCATTCCCTCTTCGATCTTCAAAACCTCGATTTCGTCGGGTTTGATAACGGTTATCTGGTCCACCTCGTAGGTGATAACCTCGTTCAGAACACGAATAATGAATATATCGCCCTCTTGGAGCTTATCAAGGTTGGTAAACAGCTTGGCAGAAGGCAAACCTCTATGCCCCGAAACGACCGAGTGCGTACCTTCGCCGCCAACGGGGAGACTTGTCCACTCGAGGTGGCCTATCGCGGTCTGCAAGACAACGTTACTCGTGCCGTGATATATCGGCAGGGTGCATTTTATACTCGGAATTTCGATATATCCCATCGCGCCGTCTGCCGAAACGTTAAGCAGTGATTTATATTCCGCCTCTTCCTCGGGACTTAGGACAAGCACGTTATCGCGTTTGGATATATTTTCGTTGTAGTTCTTTGCCGCTTCGAGCAGTTTTTCGCACTCCTCATCATCCATATCCGCAACGATCTCGGTATAGTGCGATATTACGCCGGATTGGTTTAGCGAGTTGATATAATCGCTTACCGTCGGGTACAACAGCAAGGACAAACCTATAAGGAGCACCAATATTAACAACATCGTTGTAATATTATTGCCTTTCCCTTTTTTTGTTGTTTCCATATAGGTTTCTCCTTAATATTGTAATTACCGGAGAGGGGTTAGCCTCTCCGGTAAACTGCAATTAATTGTGATTAATTATGCTTTTGCGCCTGCAAACTTCTTGGCGGTAAGCAATACTCCTGCTGCAACGAGGAGGAGGGCGCCCACCACGTAGATGAGAGTAGTACCGAAACCACCAGTGCCGGGAAGAACGGTACCTTCGTTGTTCACTACGTCGAATGCGATAACGCCGTCAACCACGGTGGTTTCTTCGTTATCAACGGTAGCGGTGAACACCTTGTTTACGTCGTCGAATTTAACGTCAACAACGACAGGTGCATCGAGAAGGTTGTAGCCATCGGGAGCAATGATTTCGGTGATGGTGTAGGTTCCAACGCCGAGACCGGTGAAGGTGATAACGCCGTTTTCGTCAACGTAGCCTTCTGCGGTGATATTTTCTACATCGGTAGTATCCTTGGTCACGGTGTTGATCTTGGAGTACTTTTGAGTGGTGCTGTCATAAAGGTGTACGGTGGGGAGATAGGTAATATTTCCTTCGGTGTATTCATTAGCGATAGGAGCGTCGGTGGTATACTTACCGTCCTTGAGCATCCAATATTCGCCGTTATCATCCTTAACGAAAATAGTGTTATTGATGAAATGTACACCGGTAGAAACGCCGGAGATAGAGAACTTAGCACCGGTGAGAATTTCTTCGTCGCCGTTGATTTTGGTGATAACGATTTCGCTGGAGTAGTCCTTGGTCAAGCTGTTAGGACCTTCGCCGGTGGGCTCAGAAGGAAGTGCTGCGGGAGGTACGGGAGGTACAGGAGGCTCGTTAGGAGTGTCGCCGGAAAGCCAGTTAAGCTCAACGTAGTTGTGCATTGCAGCACCAACTTTGATATTTTCGTTAAAGGTTGCAGTGTAGGTAAGGGTAACAACTGCGTTAGAATCGTAAAGGAAGTTGCCGTCGTAAACAATTTCGCCTTCAACTTCGGAAGTGCTCTGCATGGGGATAACCACGAGGAAATCCTGACCTTCAGCGAGCTCAAAAGCTTCGCCGTCTGCAAGATCCTTCGGATATTCTTTATATGCGTTGAAAGCAACTGCTTCGCCGTCGCCAACCTTAATGGTAGCGGTGAGGTCGTTGTTGTAGGTCATACAGTCTTCCATATCGTCGAATACATAGTATTCGTAGATCTTTTCATCGCCGTCGTACTGAACGAGGGGAATTTCGATAGTGAAAACAAGGCTTTCGCCGATGGTTGCATCTTCCTTGTTAACGGTCTTGCTGA
This sequence comes from Eubacteriales bacterium, assembly GCA_045637325.1. Lineage (GTDB taxonomy): Bacteria > Bacillota > Clostridia > Oscillospirales > CAG-382 > Coliplasma. Next base: position 6,444 of record JAZTZF010000156.1, read on the forward strand.
TAGAGGGAGCGCCGTTCTTGTCGATAACAACTGCTTCGGGGTTGGTGCTGTCGATAGTTACAACTGCACCGAGAGAAGAGGTAACGTAGTAGTAGCCGTATTCAAGACCTTCGAAAACCACGGTGCTGGCAGAAGCAACCTTAGAATCAACTTCGGTCTTGTCAAGAGTGCCGAGGAATTCGATTGCGCCCTCGGTGAGTGCACCGTCGGTGCCTACTGCGTTTTCGGTAGCAGATACGAAGCCGTTAGCATCCTGAACGAAGTAATCGTTTGCAGGAAGAGTGCCTTCGTATACGTAAGTGATAGCACCGTTATTGCCAAGCTTTGCATCGAAAATCTTGGAAACGGTGTAGGTTTCGCCGATAGCTGCGTTTGCAACGGTGATCTTACCGCTGTCAGCTGCAGCAACCGAGAAGATCGACATCGAGAGCACCAAAAGAGTTGCAAGTGCGAGTGTCAATGCTTTTTTGAGATTTCTCATTTTTTAATCCTCACAATTGATTTTTGTTTTTTGAATCCCCATACCATTCTCCTTTCGGAACAAGAAAGCCAAAATAGCCTCTTTTCACATAATAATTGACATTAAAATTCTATTTTAAAAATTATACAACCAAAAGGCCTCTTTGTCAACACTTTTTCGCCTTGCTCCGAAATGAAAATACAACAAATTTTAATCTAAAAATTTCGAATTTCTCGGAGATTTCACAAAAACTATCGAAATTCGCAAGAATTCTCGAGAACTCTATTCTTTTTCGGTCCTTTCCTCTGC
>JAZTZF010000157.1:0-13954 GCA_045637325.1 Eubacteriales bacterium
ATTTAAAATCGTCTTTTCTTTTGTGGTGTGGTGCGCTTTGAGCATTGTGCTAAAATTGCAAAATGTTGATTATGTACTTATAGGAGCAGTTGCAGGTTTATTGAGCGTGTTATTTTATGCTGTTTTATACAATAATATGATGATATATGTTGAAAATAATGTTTATAAAAAAATAGAGAAAAATTGATACACAAATTTATGTCATAGTACTGCGCAGACGCATCAAAAACCCCGATGAAATTCATCGGGGTTTTAACATCCTTATAAGAAGTAGCCTTAGGAGGTCTTTTTTTGTTATTCCAATTCGCAAATGCCGCACGGCGAAGCTATACGCAGATTTACGCTTTCGGTCTTGTCGCTCAGATTAACAGCGAACCCGTTTGCATTTAGCGATTCGCGGCTCTCGTCATAGGCTATTTCGGGTCGGTTGTTCTCCTCGCTCAAATGCGCGAGCAAAAACGATTCGCACCCGTACCGTACAAGGTGGGGGAGCAGTTTGGCGCAAAGCTCGTTGGAAAGATGCCCCATTTCACCCAGAATACGCTGTTTCAGCGGATAGGGATAGGGGCCGTTTTTGAGCATCTCTATATCGTGGTTGGATTCTATAACAACACGCCTGCATCCCGACAGTCCGCGCAAAACCCCTTCGGATAGATGCCCGATATCGGTAAAATACCCGATCTTTTCTTCGCCTGCGCGAATACGGAACCCAACACTGCCGCGCGCGTCGTGCGGAGTGGCGATAGGACATACCGCAATATCCTTCAGCTCGATAGCCTTGCCTGAGCAAAGCTCTATAGGCGTTTTGTATAACGGCATGTGCTGGGAGATATAATCACAGCACTTTTCGGGAGCATATATCGGTATTTTATAGTATTTGGTGATCGTATCAAGTCCACGAATATGGTCGCAGTGCTCGTGCGTGATCAATATCGCGTTTATGTTGCAAAGCCCCGTGTCCAGTTGCTTTAGCGCATGCTCGATCGAGCGAGCAGAAACACCGCAATCTATCAAAATCTCATCTTTGCCGTATTTTATGTAACTGCAATTCCCTTTTGAGGAGGAAAAAAGCGTATAAACTTTTGCTTTGTTCATCTATGGGTTTATCAACCTTTAATTTTTATTCCCGTTCAAGAATTTTTTCGATCTCGCAAATATAAACGGTGTGGTAATCGTTGTTATAGAGTTTTTCTATATCGTCGGACAAAAAGGCTTTGGGGTCTATCTTGCCTGCGTATATTTTTTTACCGTAAATAATACGCTCGGCTTCCTCAAACCCTACATTTCCGTCGCAGTTAAAAGGGGTGATTCCTGCAAGAGCGATCTTGTCGCAATCCCTGCCGCTTTTACTTCCGCATATTTTAAGCGCGTTACGGTATTCTTCGCCGAAGAACGAGATCGAGATCCTGTCGCTCGCCTCGGTAAATTCATGCGTGTAGCGTTGAGGGCGTACGAAGCATATAAAAATATTCTTATTCCAAAGTATGCCCAACGCGCCCCAGCTTGCCGTCATCGTGTTAATACTGCCGTCTTCTTTTGCCGCGCTCACGAGCATCCATTTTTTGTTAATGTCGTTAAAAACCTCGGTGCAAAGTGTTTCGGTTATTATTTCCTTAAATCCCATAACATGCTCCTCCGAAAAATCATTCTATCGCGTACAAGAATATATCCCACGCAGGGATGTATTCTTTTTTTCTGATATAAAATTTATACCTGCCGTTGTGTTTTCTCAGCAGCAACGGCAACTCTATAATATCCTCGGCGCGGTGATACAGCGCGACACAAATATTCGGCTTGCAGCAATATATCGTGTTTACAGCACCGCATATTACATCCTCGTCCATGCCCTCGGCATCTATCTTTATGCTTCCTACCGTAGTTCCGTCTGCCGCGATATGCCTAAAACCGCAATACTCGTCTATCGAAACACAGTCTGTCAAAGCATCGCCTGCGGCATCGGCATGGGATGCCCTGCCGCCGCCCGAAACAAACCCTACTTTTTGGTTCTTCCGTCCTGCCGCCGCATTAATACCGACACAGTCGCGCAGATGCGCCGTGTTTGCACAAAAACGGCGGAATGTTGAGGGATCGGGCTCGAAAGCGATTATGTCCTTGTAGGTTTGGTTTTGTGAAACAAACTCCAATACCGTGTCGCCGTCGTACGCACCGACATCGATGTGGCGCGCGCTGTGGTTATAGAATTCCTCGGGTGCAGAAACGCCGTTGCCGTAATCGAGATATGAAATATCACCCGTAACATTATATTTCAGAATATTCAAATATATTTCTTTCGATTCGTCATCCGAAAGCATTTCGTAAACGCGCTCGAATTTTTCTGCGTTTTCAAGAATAAAATCCTTGTCACACGCGCCGTTTCCGAAAACAGGCAGATTGGGGGAAATAATACGGTGTTCTTTTGCCAGATCTCTTAAAAAATGCGATTTTTCGCCCTCTAACCCAAAACATAATACAAGGCAGAGCGCGCTGTGTCGTTTGCGAGCCACGGTTATAGATATAACCGTGTGCCCTAAAAATTCCTGACCGCGCACAAAACCGTCGGATGCAACGACGCCTGCTATTTTTATGCCGTTATTTTGCAGGTAGGCATATATTTTTTCTGCTCCGTCGCCCATTCCGTATAGGAAAATCGGTCTCTTTTCGAGCTTGAGCGAATCGCAAACCGATGTAAGTGGAGCAATAATTTCTTGTATCATAGATCGTCCTCGGCGTGGCTTTTAAACCCTTCGCCAAATACGCTTGTTGCTTTTGTGACTATCATAAATGCATCTGCATCCTCTTGGCGCACTATCTCTCGCGCTTGGGGAAGTGCGCGCATTTTCAAGACACACATCAAAACCTTTTTATCCTTGCCGGTATAAACACCGTTTCCGTAAAGATAGGTCGCGCCTGCGTCGAGTTCGGCAAGAATCTTGTCGGCAATCTCTTTGTCGCGCTCACTTATAATATAAACCATGCGTGCCTCGTCCGAGCCGTAAAGCACCATGTTAAGGACCATCATCTGTATAAACACCGAAATTCCGGCGTAAAGCGCCTTGTCGATATCGTTAAACACAAACCCCGAAACAAGACATATCAACCCGTCGGTAAACAAAAATATTGCGCCCGTAGAAATATGGCGAAATTTCAGTTTGAGTAATTTTACGATAATATCTGTGCCGCCGGTGGTTGCACCGCCGCGGAAAACCAAACCCAAGCCTACAGCAACCAGCACGCTTCCGCCCGCGCACGCAGGCAGGGGATCGTATGTCAAGGGCGGAACAAACATCTCGAGCAGGTTCATAGAAAGCGTGCATGCCGCAAGCGAGAAAAAGGTCGGCAACAAAATCTTGGCACCGAGCTTCCATGCACCGACCAGCATAATGGGGATGTTAAAAATCATAACCCAGGTGCCGGTAGAAAAAATATCGGTAATACCGCCCAATATTATGGCAATGCCCGAAACACCGCCGGGCGCAAGCTCGTTAGGATCTAAAAACAGCGAGATTCCTACAGAGAACAATATACTGCCAAACGATATTATTGCGTAGTTTTTTAGTGTTTGCGGCAATGATTTTGTCATTTAATCCCCCTGATTGGATTCGTGGTAATAATAATCAAGCTCGGTGTTAAGCACCATTGCGACCGAAACGACACCGTATCCGCTTTTGTTTTCGAGTATAATAAGCTCTACCGTATAAAAAAGCTCGTTCACACGCGCAACGTAGGTGCATTTCAAGGCGTCGCCGTCCAAGTCATTAATCTCTGCTTTTCCTACCGCGCTGAGGTTTGTAAGCTCGTGCCCGACAGTCAAATACTGCTTTTCCAAAGTTTCATAAAACTCGTCGTTGGGCATTGCGACGTCAACGTAATCGGGATGTATATATCCGCGCATGGCATCCTCGTCGCGGAGGAGTAATGCCGAAATGAATTTTCGGGAGTGCTCGTCTGCACGGCTGTGATCGTTTTGGGTGCAGGCGCACAGCGAGAATATTGTTATTATTACTATAAGTCCAATAAAAAATCGTTTCATATTAAACCCTGTTAATATTGTATGTTCCCAGACAATGCCGTTTTAAAAACAGATAATCGGCAGAGGTTATTTCGGTTTGATTAACTATCGCCATGGCATATTTTTGTAGCGTTGTCGGCACAAAAGAGCCCAAACATGCACGTTTTGCAAAAAGATAGTCGGTTGAACTTATTTCGCCGTTACAATCGGCATCGCCCATAACCACCACTGAGAGCTTGGTATTGGCACCGTCGGTAAGAATATATCCCGAGCAGACGTTTCCGTCGGTTATCCGCGTTCCGTTTGCATCGGTAAGATAATAGCCGTTAAACAGCGTGAGGAATGACGAGACGGAGGTCTTCTCGGCAACATACATCAAACAACCGTCTTTTATCGTATAACCCAACTCTTCGGGGATAAAAGAATTTACGCTGTTTTGTACAGCGACCGTTTTTGTCGTGCCTCTTCCCTCGAGAATCTTGTTGTTAGCGCTGAGCGCGATAACCGATGCCGCGGGGACCGAAAAATTGCCTACGTCGCCCTCGCTTCCTATGACCTTAAACGGGATTGTGATCATAAGCGAATCGCCCGAAACCAAGGCCTCCGCTTGGGTGAGCGATTCGGAATGTAACGCCGAAAAACGCAGGGTGTATTTTCCGTTTTCTTCATCAAGCGAGCACATCTGTTCCCAAGCGTTTTTGGGCATATCGGTCATAAAAACATCCATCTGCAATTCATCGTTCTTTTTAACGGTGGGTTCAAAAACCGTTTTGTCATATTCAAGGACGAATTGCAAGGCAATTATACCGTCGGCATCGCCAAGATTGGTGGCTTTGATATTAAGATTATATAATGCGTTTTCGGATGTTGTATCGCCGCTTTCGAAGGTTATCGCGGCTTTTTGTGCTTCGCTGTAAGCAACCATCGGCAACGTTGTTCCTGTTCCCGACATTGATGTAAAATCATCATCGGCGGCAATTGCTATAATATCGCTGTCGGTTATCTCAAACTCAAAACTGCCTGCGCCGATAACGGTAAACGGGATATTCAACACCAATTCTCCGGCGGAATCGAGATAGCTGTTGCCCTGTTGCGACGTCGCAAAACGGAAGTGATAGAAAGCCTCTTCCGAGGAATGATAGCTCATTTGCTCCCAATCGGACGGCATTTTTTCGACAAGCGCATCCATTTCCTTGCCGTCTTCGGTGTTTACCGTCAGAAGCGGCGAAACGTAGTCGGCATCGTAATAAAGTATAAATTCAAGTCCTGCCAAGGCAACCGACGGCTTGGAAACCGTGATTTTTAGGTTAATTTCTCCGCCCATACAGTTATCTCCGCTGTAACTCATGGATAAAGACAGCGCATTAACGGCAGCGGATACTCCTACTGTCGGAATAACAAGGCAGAATATGATAAAAAATGCAACGATCCTTATCGCGAGTGATTTCATAAATTTATCCTTTGGAATTTAACCGTTAATTATCTTGTATATTTCGCTTTTTCCGACACCGCGATCGCGCGAGACCGCCTTGCAGGCGTCCATTTTCGTCATTCCGAGCGAAATATAATATTCTACGTGCTTTTCTATGCTCATGTCCTTCCAAAACTCGTCTTCTTCGGACATTCCTTCGCATACAAGCACGTATTCGCCCTTCTTTTCGGGGGCAGAAAGCTTTTTGAATTCTTCTGCAACCGATTTTATGCCGCCGCGAAAATAGCGTTCATGCAGTTTTGTAAGCTCCTTGGCAAGCACGCATCTGCGGTCTTTCAAAATAGACGCAAGCTCGTCAAGATAGATTTCTGCATCGTGCGGCGAGATATAAAGGATAAAGGTGCGTTTCTCGCGCGACAGCTCCTCTATGCGCTCTTTTCTTTCGCGCTTGTTTTCGGGCAAGAAACCCTCGAAGCAGAAACGGCGCGACGGCAATCCCGATGCCGAAATAGCAACCGTTGCGGCGCAAGCACCCGGCAAAGCGCAGATAGTTACGCCTGCATTCGCACATGCGAGCACGAGCTTTTCTCCGGGGTCGCTCACGGCAGGGGTGCCGGCATCGGTTATCAGCGCACAGCTTTCGCCTGCAAGTATGCGCTCGACTATCGTATCGGCAGCATTGCGTGAGGAATGCTCGTGGTAACTCACCAACGGCTTTTTTATACCAAACAGCATCAACAGCTTGCCCCCGACGCGGGTATCCTCCGCCGCCACAAAATCAACGGTTTCGAGCGTTTCTTTTGCACGGTCGGTCATGTCGGCAAGGTTGCCGATAGGTGTCGGCACGACGTAAAGTGTTCCCGACATAATTACGCCTTTGCCTTTTTGCGGTGTTTGAGCATACGAAGCTTCATATATACCTTGGGAAGATGATCGATAAGAATATTTTTCAATCCGTTGCGCACCTTGGAGTAGCCGTCGTGCAACGCAACGAGGAATTTATAGGGAACGTATTTACCTGTAGCGCGGTGATCCAACCATTTTTCGTAGGGCTTGCCCAGCCATTCGGGCATAGCGTATGCCCACTTGTAACGGCGCACGAAATGCGCAAAATATGCCTGCAGATAAAGAACCTCATGCTCAGGGAACTGCGGCTGAACAAGCGGAACACGTGCGTTGGGCGAAATGCCACCCTCGGGGATAAAACCGCCCTCCATGGCAATATCGTAAAGCTTGGTGCCGGGATAGGGGTAGAAGATGTTGGGGATTACTCTGTCCGCGCCTGCTTTTGCGTTGAGCTTTATCGTTTTCAGTGCGCGGTGCTTGTCTTCGTAGGGAAGGCCGATTATATTGTAGGTCAACTGTGCAATGCCGTATTTGTGGAACCATTTACTGCAGTTGATGATCATTTCGTCGGTCATATAACGCTTGAGGTACTTGAATCGCATTTCCTGATCGCCGCTTTCAAGACCCATGTCGATGGTGTAACAGCCGGCTTCTTTCATACGGCGGACGGTATCTTCGGTAAGAATATCAAAACGTATGTTGCCGGTAAAGGGCAGATGGATCTCCTTGGTATAAAGCTCTATAAATTCATCAAACCATTCGGGGATCATGTTAAAAATCGCATCACGGAAATTGATAACCTTTATCTGCGGATGCTTAGACAAAAGCGTTTTGAGATATAGAATACCGTTCTGCGGTGAGCGGAAACGGGAATAGATCTTTTTGTTGGGGTACACGTTTCTGAACTGAGAGTTACCGCAGTAGGTGCAGTTGTATCTGCAGCCGCGGCTCATCATAACGATTGCGGTGCCCACCTTAACGCTGTCGAGATTGTCATAGTCAAACAACTCGAAATCGGGTATGGGAAGTCTGTCGAGATCCTCGAAAAGCGGAGCAACGGGGTTGCGCTTTATCGTGCCGTCGGGGAGCTTGAACCACATGCTGAGAATATCGGTATAATCCTCGCCTGCGCTCATTTTGTCGGCAAGCTCGAGTGCCTGATACTCGCCGTCACCGATAGTTAACGCATCTACGCCGTCAACCGCTATAACCTCCTCGGGAGCGAGCGTGCAGTGATAGCTGCCGCAGGTTATCAGTGCGTCGGGATAAACCTCTTTAGCCCATTTTATATAATCCTTGCAATCGGGAAACGCAGTGGTACGGATAGAAAAGCCTATAATATCAAATTCTCCCAGAGATTTGAGCTTTTCTTTAAACTCGGTTTCGCTGTGAAGATAAAGCAGGTGCATCAGCTTGACGTCGTGACCGCCCTGTTTCATAACGGCGGAGATGGACGCCAACCCCTCGCTGTAGTTACCGCCCGTCAGCTTGCCCGAGAGCTCTCTGTCGGTATAATCGGGGTATACAAGTAATTCTCTTGCCTTTTTGCCGTGAAGATTTTTGAGTTCCATTTTTATTTCCTCGCAATTATTATCGTTTATTCTGTTAGGTACAACCTAATTTTCAAAAAATCAATCTTTTGCGTCAAACCAGCTTTTGCCCTTGCCGATATCGACCCGAAGCGGTACACGCAGTTCTGCGGCACCCTGCATTGCTTCGCGCAGGATTGCCTCTGCCTGCTCGGCTTCTTCAATGGGAGATTCGATTATCAATTCGTCGTGTATCTGCAATATCAAATGCGCGTTAAGCCCTGCTTCTTTCAGCATTCTGTCGGTGCGGATCATTGCCATTTTTATCAGATCTGCCGCGGCACCCTGTATGGGTGTATTCATCGCAACGCGTTCGCCGAACGCCTGCAAATTTTTATTCCCTGCGGTTATTTCGGGAATATATCTTCGCCTGCCGAACATGGTCTCGACATAGCCGTTTTCCCGCGCAAACCGTTTTGTGGAATCGAGATAATCTCTAACTCCCGGATATTTCGAAAGATAATTTTCTATATATTCCGCCGCCGTCTTTTTGGGGATTTTAAGATCCTGCGAAAGCGAATAATCGCCGATCCCGTAAATAATTCCGAAATTAACGGCTTTTGCGCGTTTTCGCATTTCGGAGGTGACTGCGTCCAAAGGAACACCGAACACCTGACTTGCGGTAACGGTGTGGATATCCTCGCCGTTTATAAAGGCGTTTATAAGCTCGTCATCGCCTGCAACGTGCGCCAACACCCGCAGTTCTATCTGCGAATAGTCGGCATCTATCAGTATTTTCCCGTTTTCCGCAACAAAGAATTTGCGCAGCTCCTTGCCTTTTTCGCTTCGTACCGGAATATTCTGTAGATTCGGCTCGGCAGAGGATAAACGGCCTGTAAGGGTTTGGGTTTGCTTAAAAGTGGTGTGTATCCTTCCGTCATCCGAAATCTGCTTGCTCAGCCCGTCGCAATAGGTGTTTTTTAGTTTCGCATCCTTGCGGTAATCGAGTATAAGCTCGATTATCGGGTGGTAGTTTATCAATTTTTCAAGCACCGAAACATCGGTGGAATAACCGCTTTTCGTCTTGCGGTAGTGGGGGAGCATGAGCTTGTCAAAAAGTATGCTTCCCAACTGTTTGGGTGAATTTATATTAAACTTTTCGCCTGCAAGTGCCCAGATTGCTTCTTCTTCTTCGGCGATGGCGCGGTCGAGCTGTAACCCGAATGAATCAAGCGCATCCCTGTCTACCTTAAAACCGAGCTGTTCCATGTCGCAAAGCAGAGAAGCGAGAGGGAGCTCTACGTCTTCATAAAGTGCCTTGGATGCATCGGTGAGCTTGGCGCTCAATTTTTCGTATAACTCGGGCAGAAGCGAAACTCTAACGTCGCTTGCCGAAACGCCAAGAGTATCCAACGCTGCTTTTCCGAAAGTAACACCGTTGTGTGTCGGGGAACATACGTAGGCGAGGAGGGAAATGTCTGTCGGCGGTGTTTTGAATTCAAGAGAAAGTTTTTTTGCAATATGCAAAATTTCTTTTGATGACCAGCAGACCGCTTTTTCGCAATCGGTGGCAAGCTTTATGCCGTATTCGGCATCGCCTCTGTAAATTTTTTCGTCTGCAAAAACGATCAGCTCGTCTCCGTCCTTGTGAAGAAAAACCGTCTTTCCTTCGAGATTGCCCATTTCGCTCAACGGCAAAATATCGGTTTCTTCTTCAACAGCTTTGGGCGCGGAGGAATCTAACTTTTCGAGATACTGCCTGAACCCAAGCCTTGTATAAATCTCGCGGAGCTTGGGTATATCGCCGCCTTGGTAGGAACAGTCGTCTATAGTGCAACCAAGCGGAACGTCCAGCTTTATCTCTGCAAGAAAACGCGACGTATACGCGCTTTCCTTACCGTCGCGCAGTTTGTTGCCCACACTGCCCGAGATAGAATCTATGTTTTCATAAACGCCGTCGAGCGAGCCGTATTCGCCTATAAGCTTCAACGCGCCTTTTTCACCTATGCCCGGCACGCCTGCGATGTTGTCAGAGCTGTCGCCCATTATCGCTTTTATATCGATCAGTTTTTTTGGTTCTACACCGTATTTTTCTTTAATTTCCAACGGTGTAGTCACCTTGGTGTCGTCGTTTGCGGTAAGAAGTACGGTAACGTTGTCGTTTATAAGCTGAAAGCTGTCTCTGTCGCCGGTGACGATAAAGGTGTGTTCGCCCACTTTTGAAAATTCATAAGAAAGAGTGCCCAGAACGTCGTCTGCCTCGTACCCCGAAACCTCAATGACTTTTATTCCGAGTGCCGCAGCTATTTCGTGTGCATAGGGCATCTGGAGCGCAAGGTCTTCGGGCATGGGTTTGCGCGTGGCTTTGTAGCTGTCGCACGCCTTGTGGCGAAAGGTTTTGTCCTTAAGATCAAAGGCTATTGCCGTATAATCGGGTTTTCCTCCAATTTGCGAAAAAGCCTTGTTTATCATCCCCGCAAATCCAAAAAGAGCATTTGTGGGCAGACCGTCGGGTGCACTAAGCGGACGCACCCCGTAAAAAGCCCGATTCAGTATGCTGTTTCCGTCGAAAATCAATGCTTTGCCCATTATCAACGCCCCACATAATTATTCAGTATTATTGTACCACTTTGGACCCGTAAAGTCAACAAATAACCGAAATAAAACAAGCCGTTGCGCCAAAAAACGCAACGGCTTTTGTGTGGTATGATAATTATTTAAGAATCTTGAAATAATCGAGCACCAAAAGAACTATACCGACAAGGAGATAAACACCCAACAAACTGCCGATAAGCTTGAAAATAAAGCCGAGAAGCGGAATGCTTGTAAGAAGACTGACAAGAAAACCGATAATAACGCCTCCGACTATATGAATAACGATTGCGATAATAAGTGCGGCAATATCCTTCTTAGCAGTGAAAGAATACGGCCAGATCTTTTTGAGAATATCCATGATAAATCCTCCAAAATATATTTGTTTTCGCTATTATAATACGTTTTTTTAATAATTGCAAGCGTTTAAGGATGAAAACCCGAAAATAATGTCACAAAAAGAGTTCATCGAGATTATAATCGGGCACCGCGCCCAACTGTGTTACCACAAAATCACTCAGCGTTACCGCGCGGTCAAGACATACGTTTACGGGATGACGGTTAAGCAGATTAACAAGAAAACATGCCGAGAAGCTGTCTCCTGCACCTACGGTAGACACCACAGTCCCTTTAGGCTTGTCGGAATACAAAACGGTACGGGCGCGGCAATCGTATACCATCGCGCCGTTTTTGCCGAGCGTAACGCAAATGTATTTGAGCTTGGGGTAATTTTTACTAAGCTCAAGGCAGGTGTTTATTTCGTCACGTCTGCCGAAAAACGGCATTTCCTCGTCACTTATTTTCAAAACCGTCGTTTCACGCAAAAGGGCATTGACAAGCTCGCGGGTATAAAAATTACTACGGAAATTAACGTCGAAAAACACTTCGCCGTGATCGGTGTATCGAAGCAGTTTCCAAAAACTTCTTCTAGAATCGGGCAATCTCATTGCCAGTGTCCCGAAATAAAGCGCGTCAAACCTGCCGCTCGGACAAGCATCGGGAATATGGTCATACGCCACGTCAAGGACAAGGTCGTAAGTAGGCTTTCCGTTGTTCAAACACACGTTGCAAACCCCGGTTTGGTGTTTGCGGTCGGTTGCTATATAATCACAGATTATCCCGTTATCCTGTGCCGCTTTTAACGCATCACTGCCGTTTTCGTCGCTTCCGACAGCCGAAACAAGATAACTCTCTGCGCCGAGTTTTGCCGCGTGCGCGGCAAAGTTAAAAGGAGCACCGCCTATTTTTTTGTCATCGGGAAAGATATCCCAAAGTATTTCACCGAAAGATAAGATTCTCATAAACCATCTCTTTTAAATCATAACAGTAACGATATGTATTTTATTTGTTAAATCGTATATTATTTTATCATATACGATCACTTATTGCAAGAGCCGAGCATACGTGAAAAAACGGGAAAGATGTTTGATTTTTGTTGCAATAATTGTAATAATGTGTTAGACTACACTTGTGTTTTTTAAAAATCGTTTATGTAAGGAGGCTTCCTCGTGGCGAAAGAAGAAAAAAACCAGAAGAAAAAATCCAAAAAAGAGGGCAGACGCGTTCGCACTCTTGATCCGATGCATTATGTCGGAATATATTTGATGAAACAGCGGAGCGATGCAACAAACTATTTTTCGGGCACTATCGATATCGGCGCGGCGGAAGCGTATATAAAGAAAAAACGCGAGCAGGGCATGAAGGAATTCAGCATGATGCACGTTTTTCTTGCCGCGTTTGTAAGAATGTATTCGCAGCACCCCGAAATGAATCGGTTCATACGCGGTTTGCGCATTTATGCACGCAATAATATAGAGATCGCAATGACCATAAAAAAGGAAATGAAGCTTAATGCCGACGATACGGTAATAAAGCTGAATTATGAACCCGATGCAACTGCTGACGAGGTATACCGCATAACCAATTCGGTGATTGAGGAAGCGTTATCAGAAGACGGCGATTTTGACGATGCGGTGCGGATACTTAATTATATTCCTCGTTTTATGATGAGGTTCATCGCATGGGTATTGAATATTTTAGAATATTACGGTCTGATGCCCGCAAGTCTTACCAAGATCTCGCCGTTTCACGGAAGTATGGTTATCACCTCGCTTGCCTCGCTGGGCATTCCGCCGATATATCATCATCTTTACAATTTCGGCAATATTCCCGTATTCTTCGCTTTCGGCAGACGCTATAATAAATACGAGCTCACAAAGGACGGCACGGTCGAAAAACACACCTATATGGATTACAGAGTGACCTGCGATGAGCGTATTGCCGACGGGCACGCCTATTCGGTGTCGCTGCGTTATCTCAATAGCCTTCTGCGCGATCCCGAAGCTCTTGATACACCTCCCGAAAAGATCGTGGAGGATATTCCCTGATTTTGATAATAAAAAACGGTTGCTGCGGATTTTAGTCTGCGTCAACCGTTTTTTGTTGTCATTTTGTGTATTTTTTTCTGCTTTGATATATGGTTACTGTGGTTATTTTAGAAAAATCCACAATTTGTCGAAAATGCTTGAAAAAACGTTTGCGGTGTGATATCATCAACGGTTGAAATGCATATTATATTTATTGCATATAAATAAAGTTAAGGTGAAATTGTATGGAAACGTTGATGCCAATATCAATAACCTTGGTTTCGGGGTTGTTGCTTTCACGTCTTGTCAAAAAACTCAAACTTCCTGCGGTGACAGGCTATCTTATTGCAGGTATTCTTATCGGTCCGTACTGTCTTGGTCTGCTTGGAAACGCGATCGACGTTCAGTGGCTCGGTTTTCAACATATCAAAGTCGGAGAAAACGTTGTTAACACCGTTTCTGCTTACACGATACTTTGCGACGTTGCGCTTGGTTTTATAGCTTTTGCGATAGGCGATGAATTCCGTATTTCGTCGCTTAAAAAAATCGGCAAACAGGCAACTGTCATCGGTATTTTCCAAGCACTTGTTGCAACGGTTGTCGTTGATATCGCGCTTATCGCTATTCACTTTATCATGCCCGACAAGTTTCCGGTTGAAGCGGCGATTATTCTCGGCGCGGTAGCAACAGCAACCGCACCTGCCGCAACTCTTATGGTTGTGCGTCAGTACAAAGCAAAGGGTAAATTGACCGACATTCTTCTTCCCGTCGTTGCGATCGACGACGCTGTCGGCTTGGTTATTTTCGCTATCTCTTTGGGCGTTGCAAAATCCTTTGGCAGCGACGGAGGCGTCAGCGGCGCGTCTGCGCTTGTCGAGCCCTTGCTTGCGGTTATCTGCTCGCTTCTACTCGGTTTTGTTCTCGGCGTTTTGTTCAGCCTTGCCGAAAAGTATTTCAAGTCGAACAGCAAGCGTCTTACCCTTTCGATAACCTTTGTTTTCGTTGCCGTTGCACTTTCTAAGCTCAAATTCGAGGTTGCAGGTGTACATATCGGATTTTCCTCGCTGCTTGTATGTATGATGCTCGGAACGGTATTCTGCAATATGTGTGACTTCTCCGAGGAAATCATGGGCAAGACAGACAAATGGACAGCGCCTTTGTTTGTAATATTCTTCGTACT
>JAZTZF010000158.1:0-3754 GCA_045637325.1 Eubacteriales bacterium
ATCACCGCAAGGACAGTACCTTCCTGGATGAATGTCGATAAGGAAAATATCGTGGCAACCATCGTTGAACTCCCCAAGAGAGAAGACGTTGATTTCCCGTTCGAAGAACACCTTATCGTCGAGTTGTACTCGAAATAATCACTTCTGAAAACAGGAGTGCCAACATTTAGAGGAGGAAAACAGAATGATCGAAATCGAAAGGCCGAATATCGTTACCGCTGAAATGAGCGAGGACGGAAGACACGGTGTATTTGTAGTAGAACCTCTCGAAAGAGGCTACGGTATCACCTTAGGCAACTCGCTTCGTCGCGTGCTTCTCAGTTCGTTGCCCGGTGTGGCAGCATCCAGTGTGAAGATCGACGGAGTTCTCCACGAAATTTCTACCGTTCCCGGTGTAACCGAGGATGTGCCCGAAATTATCCTTAATGTTAAAGGAATCGTGGCGAAATTGTATTGCCAACAACCCAAGACCTGCGTAATCGATGTTCGCGGCGGCGAAGTTACCGCCGGTGATATCCAGGTAGATTCGGATATCGAGATACTCAATCCCGATCACCATATAGCGACCGTAGAAACGGGCGCACCCTTCTTCATGGAGATTACTTTCGAGCACGGCAGAGGATATGTTTCCTCGGAGAAGAATAAGTCCGTAGTCGAAAATCCCGTAATCGGAACAATCTATACCGATTCGATTTTCACTCCGGTACAAAAAGCTAATTTCACGGTTTCTAATACCCGTGTCGGCAACATAACCGACTTTGATAAGCTCGAATTGGATGTGACCACCAACGGCACGATCGATGCCAAGGAGGCAGTATCCCTCGCAGCGAAGATTCTTAACGAACACCTTAATCTCTTCATCGAACTTTCGGACGAGGCAAAGAACACCGAAATCATGGTCGAAAGAGAAGAAAAGATCAAGGAAAAGGTTCTGGAAATGACAATCGAGGAACTCGATATGTCGGTAAGAAGCTTCAACTGCCTAAAGAGAGCAGGTATAGATACCGTAGAAGACCTTACAAACAGAACCGAGGAGGACATGATCAAGGTCAGAAACCTCGGCAAAAAATCGCTTGAAGAAGTTATCCAGAAGCTTCAGTCCCTGGGTCTGTCGCTCCGTAAATCGGATGACTAAACCTATAGCAAAATAAAACAAGGAGGCAAAGGAAATGCCCGGAACAAGAAAATTAGGCAGACCTACTGCTCATAGAATGTCTATGCTCAGAGGTATGGTAACTTTTCTGCTCGAAAAGGGTAGAATCGAAACTACCGTAACTCGTGCTGCCGAAGTCAGCGCACTTGCTGATAAAATGATCACTCTCGGCAAGAAAAATACCCTTGTCGCTAAAAGACAGGCTATTGCATTCCTCAAGAAGGAAAGCGTAGTATATAAACTCTTCACCAAGATCGCTCCTCTCTACGACGAAAGAAACGGCGGTTACACCCGTGTTCTTAAGGTAGGCCCCAGACGCGGCGACGGTGCCGAAATGGCAATCATCGAGCTCGTAGGTGCCGAAACTCTCTACACCGCTAAGGAAGAGAAGAAGGAAGAGCCCAAGGCTGAAGAAAAGAAGCCCGCTAAGAAGGCTACCAAAAAGGCTGCTCCCAAAAAGGAAGAAGCCGCTGCTGAATAATTCAGTTATAAAAGGACAGGTTTATTAACCTGTCCTTTCATTTTTATGATATCAATTGACTTTTGCATATATTTGTGCTATATCTAAAATAGTGCTAAATTGCTTAAAATTAGGAGAAAAACGATCATGGAAAAACTAAGAATCGGCGTTGTCGGCGCAGGTAATATCGCTGCAAATGCCCACCTTCCTGCATATCAAAAATGTTCTAACGCTATTCCTGCCGCAATTTGCGATATAGATTTTGACCGCGCAAAGAAAGTGGCGGAACAATTCAATATTCCCGAGGTTTATGCATCGATCGAGGAGATGCTCGAAAAATCGGATATCGATGCTGTTGATATCTGCACATGGAACAGCGCTCATAAACCCTGCCTTATAACGGCGGCAAAAGCAGGCAAGCACGTTATGTGCGAAAAACCGCTTGCAATGAGTCTTGACGATGCGCTGGAAATGGAGCAGGTCATCAAGGAAACAGGCGTTATATTCTTCCTTGCCGTTCCGTCGCGTTTCGGCTATGCAAATATGTATCTGCGCGACATGTACGACCGCGGAGAATTAGGCGATGTGTACTACTCTAAAACAAGCTATAACCGTCGTCGTGGAACTCCGCTTGGCTGGTTTACCGATAAAAAGACATCGGGCGGAGGTCCCGTTATAGATATCGGTGTCCACCGTATTGACGCCGCATGGTATCTCATGGGAACTCCTAAGCCCGTTCGTGTTTCTGCTAATGTGTTCAATAAAATCGGCGATTATCAAACCAAAGGTGTCGATAGATGGCAGGGTACGTCTTGCCCCGATAATAAATTCGATTGCGAAGATTCGGGCGCAGGTGTTATCCATTTTGAAAACGGCGCAACAATGGTATTCGAAGCAAGCTGGGCTATCAATGCCCCCGACAAGTACGAAACCTTAGTTTGCGGCTCGAAAGCAGGCGCAACTGTAGAACCGCTTACTATCTACGGCGAGAGAAACGATTACCTTTCCACCGACAATGTAACGGTACTTAATAAAAACGATAGATTCATGCTCGAAATAGAGCATTTTGCCGATTGCGTTCTTAACGGTATTACCAAGACCAAATACCCCATAGAGCAGGCGGTAGATATGCAAAGAATGTTGCAGGCTATCTACGATTCTGCAAGTCAGGGCAAAGAAATTGTTATAGGAGAATAAAAATGAAAAGCTGTGTAAGTACTTATAGCTACCACCGTTTGTATGCCGACGGTAATTTCACCCGTTTTGATGCGATCGACAAAACAAAGGAACTCGGTTGCGAGGGTATAGAGTTCGTTCTTGACGATACAACCACCCCCGAAGGATATACTCCGCTCGATTATGCACTTGCGCTTACCGAGCATGCAAAAAAGGTCGGGCTCGAAACTCCTATCTATACCACAGGTGCAAATTTCTTTGTAAAAGATGTAGAAAAAGAGATCGAACGTCTCTGCAAGCATATCGATATCGCATCCGCTTGCGGTATTCCTTTGCTTCGCCATGATATAGCATACAGCTATGCAACTTATGAGGGTTTTGATGGTGTTAAGACCTATCAAAACGTCATAGAAGTCGTTGCACCCGCTATATCCAAGGTTGCCGATTATGCGGCAGAAAAGGGAGTTAAGACCTGTTCCGAAAACCACGGCAGACTTATGCAGGACAGCAACCGCATGGTCGAGCTTTTTAATGCCGTAAATAACAAGAATTACGGCTACCTCTGCGATATCGGTAACTTCGGCAGTGTAGATGAAGATTGCTTTACTTCGGTTTCTCGATTGCTCGAACTTATAGTTCATGTCCATGCGAAGGATTGCTTCATTCGTTCGGGTATGTCGTATAATCCCGGTAAAGGTTATATACTCTCTCGCGGCGGCAACTATAGACGTGCAACGATTTTCGGACATGGCAGTCTTCCTACCTATCAAATGCTCAATGCTATCCATGCATCTGGCTATGACGGATTCGTTTCGCGCGAATTCGAGGGGATCGAAGCACCGCTTGACGGCGTAACCATCGGCACAGAGAATCTGCAGCGCATGATAAAGGATATCGAAGGGAAGTAATCAAACCATGCAGATAATAAACGGCAATGTTCTCAACGGAACAAATCGCCGCTTTGA
>JAZTZF010000159.1:0-6660 GCA_045637325.1 Eubacteriales bacterium
GGGTATTTTCGCCCTCGTCAACCACGAAAACGATATTACCGCCTTTGCCGCCGTCGCCGCCATCGGGGCCGCCCTTGGCAACGTACTTTTCGCGGCGGAAGGAAACGCATCCGTTACCGCCGTTACCGGCTTTTATATATATTGTAACCTTATCTATAAACACGGCAAAAAACCTCCTTAATATTTCACTTGATTCGCAATCCTAATGCGAGGAGAAACTCCAAATAAAAAACAAAAAAGAGTAGTCAGGTGGTTATACCCGACTGCTCTTTTTAATGCAAAAACTAATCTGCGTTTACAGCGTAAACGCTGACTTTCTTTCTTCCGCCTGCCATCGGTTCGAACTTAACCTTACCGTCGATGAGGGCGAAAAGGGTGTCATCGGAGCCACGGCCGACATTGTTGCCGGGATGAATCTTGGTGCCTCTCTGACGCATAAGAATGTTGCCGGCAGTTACAAACTGACCGTCCTGTCTTTTAACGCCAAGACGCTTGGATTCACTGTCACGACCGTTCTTGGTAGAACCGACACCTTTTTTATGTGCAAAGAACTGAATTGACAATCTAAGCATGGTTTTTAGGTCCTTTCGATAAATTTATTTTACCCGAATATTATTCGGATAATCGTTCGCAAGAGCTTCAAACTCGCGTTTTAACCCTGCGATAAGCTCGCATCCGCGCTCGTCCTCGGTTTCGAGACGAAAATCGATCTCGGCACTTTCTTCCTCGGCTGTTACCGAAGCGGCTATACCGAATCCGTCGGTGATATTGTTAACTGTCAGCATCGCCATCGCACTGACGGCGGCACACACAATATCACTGCCCTGCTCGGCATATCCCGAGTGACCGCTGATGCGGAATCTGCAATATTTTCCGTTCGATTTATAAAACGAAGCGGTTATCATCTCTTATTTCGAGATGCTGAGGATCTGAAGCTTGGTATAAGGCTGTCTGTGGCCGATATGCTTCTTGGAATCCTTCTTGGGCTTGTACTTGATAACATGAATCTTCTTGCCCTTGCCGTTCTTAACGACACTTGCGGTAACGGTAGCGTTTACGGTAGGAGTACCTGCAACAAAACCGCTGTCGTCGGCGATAGCAAGAACCTTTTCGAAGGTGTAGGTTGCGCCTTCTTCGATACCGAGCTTTTCAACAAAGATGATATCGCCCTCGCTAACCTTGTACTGCTTTCCGCCTGTTTCCACGATTGCAAACATTTGTAAGCACCAATTCCTTTCTTTAGACTCGCTGCGAAAGAGGTGCGCGAATACGCGTCTTTAGAAAACCCCATACATGCGGCAAATGAAAGTTTAACACAAGTTTCTATATTTGTCAAGTATTTTCGTGCAATTTATTCCAAGTCGACGCAAAAAAGAAGCAGGTGTTTGACCTGCCTCTCTGATAATTATTTTATACCGTTGCGAACGCCTTGTTTTTAAGTCTTAAATTATCGGCTATCATGGCTATAAATTCCGAGTTTGTAGGTTTGCCGCGCGAGTTTTGAACCGTATAGCCGAAAAACGAGTTGAGCACATCGAGATCGCCCCTATCCCAAGCAACTTCGATAGCATGGCGTATTGCGCGCTCTACCCTTGAGCTTGTTGTGCTGTACTGCTTTGCCACCGACGGATACAAAATTTTCGTAACCGAATTTATCACCTCGTTGTCCTTTATCGCCATGATGATCGCGGTGCGCAAATATTGATATCCCTTTATGTGTGCAGGAACGCCTATCTGATGTATTATTTTCGTTACCTGCGCTTCCAGATCGCTTTCCTCTCTGCCCGGCACTTTTGCGGTGCCGCGTCTGCGCGTCTTATCGGCAAGTCTTTTTACGCGGTCGGCAAGAGCATTAAAATCGATCGGCTTGAGCATGCAGTATGCCGCACCGGCTTCACAGCATTCCTCAAAAAGATTCTGGCTGGTAAAAGAAGCGAGCATAACGAATGCAGGAAAATCATCGGGAAGCTGTTTCTTTGCATTGCGTATCAACCCCACACCGTCTATCTTCGCCAGATAGAGATCGGATATTACGATATTCGGTTTGGTTCTGACCATTTTGGCAAAAGCTTCCTGTCCGTCCGCCGCTTCTGCGACAACTTCTATATCCAGCCTTCTCAGACTTTGGACACATTGATTTCTAAACTCGGCATTTGAATCTGCCACGAGTACCCTCGGTTTTTCCATAAACTTGTTACTCCTTGTATATTTATTTTCAGTGGATGTATTTTAACACATAAAATATAACATAAGCAATAGATTTTAGGCAAAAAACATCGGTTTATTCAAATTTTCGTAATACATTTTTCGTCATTTCTTTGATTTTTATACCTCTAAATACCCGTATGCGACAAAATTCTATGCGAAATTTGTAGAATTTTGTCGTAAATTGTCGAAAGTCACATAATTGCACTTTTGGGGATAATTTTTGTATATTTGTCGAATATTATATTTTGAAAAGCAAAAAAGTAAACTCATATTTTATTATGCGTCGACACAAATAAAAAAAGAGAACTCCCGTCCTCTTCGTTTTCGTATTTTTTCTTTATAAAAAAACTTTTTTATTTTAGGTTGACTATATCCTAAAATTTGTATATAATATAAATGTAATCTCAAAAGGAGGTATTATAATGAACATTAACACGAATAATATCGTTTCGATCTCCGAAGCGAACCAAAATTTTTCCCGCGTGGCACGAATGACCGAAAAGCACGGAGAACTATATATTTTTAAAAACAACAAGCCAAAATATAAATTGGTTGATATCGAGCAGGATACAACGATAGAAATGACCGATGATGAGAAAATAGATTTTGTCGCGGCACGTATTCTTAAACTTTATAAACCTGCCTTTAAGGAGCTTGCAAAATGATAAAATTCAGTCAGGAAAAGGTTTTGCTTCTTCACAAGCTTATCACAGAAGAAACAGGCGGCGACCCGAACATACGTGATACAGCGCTTTTGAACAGCGCTCTCGAATCGGCTTTTGCCACCTTTGACGGCAAGGAATTATATCCCACCAAGCAGGAAAAAGGTGCAAGATTGGGTTATGCGCTTATATCCAACCATGCGTTCGTCGATGGCAACAAGCGTATCGGAATGTATGTGCTCTTGACATTTCTTGAAACGAACGGCATTAAAATCCGTCCCACTAACGAAGAAGTTGCCCGTGTGGGACTGGCAATAGCCTCGGGCAAAATGAAATACGAAGAACTGCTTGATTGGATAATCGAAAACGAATAGCAAAAGACGGCACCAACCTATTAAGGATAACGCCGTCTTTTTTTGTTTTAGGCAGCAATAGCTTCTGGTTCTTGAGTGTATCCCACATCAAATGCCGAGTCCATCATATTTTCGATACATATTCCGTAGCCGTGCAAGGGATCGTCGATAAGCACATGAGTTACCGCACCGACGAGTTTTCCGTCTTTGATTATCGGGCTTCCGCTCATACCCTGCACTATTCCGCCTGTCTGTTCCAAAAGACGCTCATCGGTAACGCGAATTAGAAAATTCTTTGTAGAACCAGAATTGGAATATATGTGCTCGATCTCGATCTCATATTCGCCTATTTCACATCCCGAAAGCGTTGTGAGTATTTTCGCCTTGCCCTCGGTCAATTCTTCTCGCAACCCGATAGACATCGGTCCATACGATGTATCGGGAAGTTCGGTAAGCCTGCCGAACACGCCCTCGTCGCAGTTATCCCAAAGTTCTCCTATCGCAACACGGCCAAAATCGCCTTTTAATGCTCCCGGCGAATTACGCTCGCTTTTTTCAACATCGGTTATATCCACCTGAACCACCGCGCCGCGCGCAAGCGGCAGAAGAGTGCCGGTCTGAGAATCATAGATCCCATGCCCGAGTCCGCCGAAATCAAGCGTTTCGGGATCTATAAAGGTTACCGTTCCGATTCCTGCCGTAGAGTCACGCACAAGCACGCCGATTCGATATGCGCCGTTCTCTATATCCCGTACCGGCGTCACGGTTGCCTTTTCCTCGATATTGTTACGCATATAAACGAGCACTATCGGTTTTCCTCCGCAACCGGAAATAATGGATATAAGATCGTTTGCCGAGTCGAACTCGCTGCCGCCTGCGCGAATAATTATATCGCCTGCGCGCAGCCCCGAATCTTTTGCCGGTGTAACCATCCCCGATGCCGTTTCGACACCTGTCGTGCCGAGAACCAAAGCGCCCTCGGTGAAAAATTTCACACCAAACGCCATTCCTCCGGGAATGAGTTGTCCGATATTTTCGGCAGAGTCTCTTTCCAAAGCGCCGATGACCGATCCGGACAGCGAGAACGAAAGTATCACCGCCGTTAATACCGCAATAATCTTTTTTGCCTTTCTCCTATTCATTCCATGCTTCCTGTCTTTCGAATTTGATTTTGCATCGACTTTAATTTATGTAAAAGCGATATTTATATGCGAGGTAAAAATACAATTATCTTCTAAAAATTTACATTGCTTTGAAAATCAAAACTCATACAAAAAAACGGACAACCTTGTATTCCGCAAGTTGTCCGTTTATTATATTATAATGTATGTTACGCAAAAATTCAAAAATTCATTTAAGACTGTCTTTTATCGCCGCAAAAGTTTCTTCGCTTATAACATGCTCTATCTTGCAGGCATCCTCGGATGCGATATCCTTTTCCACCCCGAGCGAAACAAGATATTTTGTAAGAACCGTGTGGCGCTCGTATATCTTTTCGGCAACGCTCAATCCCGATTCGGTGAGAGTAAGTCCGCCATCCTTGCCGCAGAGTATAAATCCGCCGCGTTTTAGTATACCGACCGCACGCGAAACGCTCGGTTTAGAAACACCGCGGTGCTCGCAGATATCGACAGCGCGAACTATCGGAAGCTTTTTTGAAAGAACAAAAATCGTTTCAAGGTACATTTCGCCCGATTCCTGAAGCCTCATCACACACACCTTCCGCAAAAAATATAATATATTCTTGTTAAAAGAATACCACAAAAGGCGGCGAAAATCAAGTCTATTATTTTCGCGTTATCTACGCTTCATTGCCTTTTTCATATTGCGCTTACGGTTTCCCGAAAGTTTCATGTTGACGAACGAGCCGAGAAAAGACGCTCCCATAATCACGGCGCCGATTATCAATGCGTTTATGATACTTCCGCCGCCCGGTATAACAAGCGACACCAAAATCATCGGAAGAAGCATTACCGCGCCCGACATCATGCCCGTCTGAACAGAGGAATGTCCGCATTTTTTTGCCGCCGCAAACGAGCCTATCAACGCTCCTATAAATGCGCAAATGCAAGAGATAGGCATTGCGCTTGCGTTCGGGTCCTCGAATTTTAACGCCGCAAGCGGAAACGCAAGCGCCGCTATCAGCATGACCGCAAGTGATATACCGCCGCCGACAAGCGCACAGATAAAAGCATTTTGCGTGGTTGCGGGGGTGGCTCTTTTTTTGTTGTGTTCCATATATATCTACCTTCCTCTCGGTTGATATATATGGTTCGGCTTGATTATTTATTCCGAGAAAATACTATTTATAAGAGAAACGGTATAATCATCAAGCGATTTGAAATCCATCGAAGGAATATATATGTCTTCGATATCGTTATGCACCGTTTTTGCGTTCAAAAGCTCGTTTTTGGCTTCGACGGCGAGCTCGTTCGACAGTTTTTCGAGTGCACGCAGTTTCATGCGTGAGGATGCCAGAGCGCCGTTGTCGGTAAAGCGTGAGGTGGATATATTTTTTTCTTCCGCCACAGATTTGCAGGGCATTGCCGAAAGACCGCTTACCAGCACTCCCGAGGATTCGAAATACAGAGCATCGGGTATACTCGGGTCGATAGCCGAACGCGAACACACAAAAGTCTTGCCGAGTTCCGCTGCCGCCCTCTCGAAAGCAAGCATAAATATTTCCGACAGATTGCCGTTTACTCGGTAAAGTGTTTTTACTTCACCGAAAACCGGAAGCGTCTTAATTCCGGACGAGGTAAATGCGGTGGCAAACAATGTCTTTGCATTTCCCGACTCGCTCGTTATCTTTTCGGCAAGCCGAAGTACGATAGAATCCAACTTTTCGCGTTGTACCGCGCGTGAAAGCAATTCTCTTTTCATTTCTTCCACCTCTCCGAGTGCCGACAAGCATCTGTATGCGTTTTTATAATGCAAACCTTTGCGGTCGGTCAGGTCGATTATCTCTTTTCTGCGCGGAAGCAGTTTCGATTCGTCCCAAAATTGCCCGAGATTTATTATCGTTTCACGAACACAAGGGTATTTTACATCCATAACATGCGGCGCCGTACCGTCGATGACAGCCTTCCCCACGGTGGGCAATATCACGCCGTCGAGCGAATCGGGATCGGAAGAACAATATATCAGATCAAACGGCAAGCCCATTTTTTGAGCCTTGCCTGCCACTCGTTTCATCAATGTGGATTTTCCGCATCCGCTCGAACCCTTGAGTATATAAACACGCTCTGTATTTTTCAGACATTCATCAAAAAGCGATTTGAATCCGTTTTTGGTATTAGCGGCGGCAAAGTATTCCATAAAAGCTCACTCCGTATTGTTATTTCTTTTATTATTCTATGCAAAAATAAGAAAAAGGCTCATTTTTCTTTCGAAAATCGAGCCTTTTTATTGATTTTATGGAATTATTAGAAATTCTG
>JAZTZF010000160.1:0-4740 GCA_045637325.1 Eubacteriales bacterium
TGCAAATAGTAATCTTTTTACAACATGGACATTTTAATACCTCGGATGTATTTGACAAATTTCCAAAGTATGAATTCTTACGCCTTAACGGTTTAAAACGAGTTTTGCAGTTGGGACAAACGTATATATTGTCCTTTATTCTTCGCTTCGTGCATATTGCAATAAAAACAAGCACAAGAAAAACACCTAAAGTACCATATAAAAAAGCCATTTCAACCTCCTATAACTCACAATAAGTAAGCCAAAAGCCATGAATTTTATCCTCATACATTACGTGTTTTATACGTAATCCTAATTTTTCATATTTAAGATAGCTATAAAAGACATTCATTTCGGTTGTATCCTGTATTACACTTTCTAATGACAGAAAGTTGCCTAAAGGTGCCAAAGTGTCCGCGACTATACGCTCAAACGCCAATAACGGAGTATACGCCTTCAGTTTCTCCGAAAAGTTATCAAAAACAATTTCATAATTTCCTAAAATGAAATTCTCGGTAATAAAATTAATTATTTCGTTTTGAACAGATAAGTTATCGTTACACGAATCGGTACTAAATATATTTCCATTATGTTCTAATGTATTCAAAGCTTCATCAAGCAATTTTATCTCTTTTGATCTTGCAACTATCGTTGCTAATATTTTAGATTTATGCTCAATTATAGATTGCTTTAAATTGCTGTCGCCAGCTTGTATCTCCTTAATCTTTGCGACATTTAAACCAAGAGTGCGTAATACAAGTATCTTTTTTATAAGTTCAACCTGTTCCACACTATATTTACGACGATTTGAAAACTCTCTAGTACTTGAAATAAGTCCTTTATCTTCATAAAAACGAAGTGTTCGGGAGGTAATGCTTAACATTTCGCATACTTCTGATATGTCAAATAGAGTTTTTTCTTTCATTTCATTTTCTCCTATTACAAGCATATTATATCACTTGACGCAAGGTCAATGTCAATAGGGTTAATTAATTTTGATGCTGAAATGATGATGCACCAGACGCAATGTTTGAGAACTGAAAGGAAAAAATGGCAATAATTGATACACAATAGACAAAGAAATACCGCAGAGGAATTTCTCGGCGGAATGATTGTATACAAAAGGGTTGCCGCAAATTAATGCGGCAACCCTTTAACTTATAAGATTAAAAATCAAGATTTTCTGCCGTATGTCTTGCACGCTTATACACATAAATTGCCGCGCACAGGCTTGTTATAGCCAAAAGGAAGCAGATGATCATATTAGAGCCGTCGCCCGGAACAACAGGTTCGGGTTCAGGTTCGGGTTCAGGTTCGGGTTCAGGTTCAGGTTCGGGTTCAGGTTCGGGTTCAGGTTCGGGTTCGCGTTCAGGTTCAGGTTCAGGTTCGGGAACGACCGGTTCGAGAACCTTATTTTCAATTTCGAAAATAACGCCATTGCATCTTCCGACCGAGGTGCCGTTTATAAAAGTTTCGTAATCATAGATATTGCCGTTTTCGGTCACTATGATAGTTACGGTACAAACGGCTTCGCTGTAATCAATCGTCTCGTCTTCGCCCTTTATTTCGGAAATCACAAAGGTATATTCGCCCGCCTTATCCAAAACGACAGTGCCGAAAGAAGCCTTTCCGTTTTCGTCATTTGTCACGGTTTCGCTGACAGAGAAGCCATAGTAGCCTTCGCCCGTAAGTTCAAAAGAAAATTCTCCGTCTTTGAGTGTTCTGTCGCCGAAATCATCAACAAGGGTTTTATTGATTGCAAAATCCATTTTTATAGGAGCGATTTTGGTGTTATAAAACGCCTCGTCCTGTTCGACCTCGGTTCCGTCGATATAGGTTATTCCGTAGTTGACCGCAACCGAATATTCCTTTTCCTCAAGGATATATCCTTCGGGAGCCTTTGTTTCGGTAAGAGTATATTCGTGTCCCGAGGGGATATTTTCGAACAAAACCTTGCCGTTTTCATTCGATTTGGCATCCATGTCCGCAATATTCACATCACCTTTGCAGACGCTGCATTCATCGCCGTTGTGATAGAGTTCGAATTCCGCACCCGAAAGAGGAACTTCGGTCTCGGTATCGCGTTTCACAAATTCCAAGGTTCCGAGATAACCCTCCACCTCGGGGATAGTATACTCTATTTTATTGTCGCCGTACAGTATATTTCCGTCGTTATCAACCGTCTTGAAACCAAGGGCTGTAGTTCCGTTTGTTTTAACAGCCTCCGCCGAAACAAAGCCTGTCGTTTCGTTAATAAGTCTGATTCTATACGAAATTTCAAAGATATAGATGCCGTTGTTTTCGTCTTTTTCGAACTCCGAGCCTATAAGAACCCATTTAACGGTATCTGTATTATCATCAAAGGAAGCAACAATATCCCCGTTACTGTTCTTAATAGAATCGCACACTTCTCCGTCATAGCCGTAGAAATTCAAAAATTCTACATGCTCACTCATCGGATCGATAGTATTTGCCTCGCGCATGGAGTAAAACGGAGCAAGCTGTATATCGTCCAGTATATTAGTGAACGCGGTATTCAATGCATCCTGATCGTTGCCCGCGGCATAACGATGTCCTTCAAACATAGAAGTTCCAAGGAGAGGACCTCCTGCGATAGTGGTCGAAAGCCAGTTTTTATATGAATCGGTAGAGTTGCCTATTTGATAGACTTCGCTTCTGCGATCGACAACACTAAACCCTTGACCTGCGGTTTGGTCCACGTATTCCTGAACCGACTGAGCGCCGACGTCAATACCTATCGTAAATATATCAAGTCCGTCATCTTTGATACTTTTCGCAACTGCTGCGGCACGAACAGCTGCCTCGTCGGAATAACTTGTGCCGTAAAGACAAAGAGTGCCGGTCACAGAGTCTGCAAAATAACCGTCGGTATTAAGTTTGCTTGCGTCGTAATTGCCGGTCATATAGGTGTCGTAACCTACAATTTCGGAAACGCTGTCGCGTCCGCTTTGAATATATGTCGTGGGGAAACCGTCGGTAACAAAGACGATATATTTATACCTCGCATCAGACAAATTCATAATATTTTTCGCGAGTTGAAGCCCACCCTCTATATTGGTGAAATGCAAACTCGGATCGTACGGAGCAACGATTGAATCGACTTTATCTTTAATCGTTCCGACGTTATTCCGCGTAATAACAGTAGGCTCAATAGCGAGTGTGGCATGCGAATTGAAAGTGACAAGAGCAAACTCTCTGTCAGTACTGATTTGAGTAGATTCTGCATAATGGTCAATAAAGTTATTTATAGCCGCTTTTGCTTCTACCAATCGGCTTTCACCTTCTGTTTCGCCGGTGTGTGTCGAATTCATCGTGTTAGAAATATCCATAACCACAACGACTCCGACAGATTGATCATGCTCCTGCGGCTTAGCAACCACTTCGAGCGTTATATCAAAATAATTTTCAAGATCGGTAGGCGCGATGGTTTTTCTTACCGCAACCTTGCCTTGATACAGCGTAGATGAATCCGCGGGATCATAATTCGACGGGTTCCAACCGCCGGTATACTCGATTTGCTGAGCATTGCTTTCTGTCGCTCCCTGCGCAATCAGCGAAAAAGGAAGGCAAAACATAAGCATAACAACAATAAGGAAAATTGACATTAATTTTTTCATGTTCTCTACCCCCTGTGTGAATTTGTTTTTTAGTATCATTTTATCATACTATTATACTATTATTATACAATATAATTTGCTCAATTTCAATATTAAAGTTCACAAAAATACATGGTACAATCGTCGCACTATTTCCAAATCAAGTCGCGGATATACTCGGACATGGCACTTCGCAGATAATCGAGATGTACTATGTGAAAAAGGACACAACAAGGTTGAATAGACCGATCGATGCTTTCTCGCTATGAGTGTCAATAGTTGGCGCGCGGTAGATAAAGAAACACCGACGAGGAACTTTTAACCTCGGCGGTGGTTTTCTTGTCTATAGCAAAGCAATTATTTATACAAGTGTTCTGCTGTAATTACCGATTAATAATCGGAAACCGTACTATACGGTTGTCTTCGGACGGCAAACCGTTGACCAAATCGCGAATATTTTTGCATTCGTCATAACGGCATTCTTCGATCATCTCGTCGGTTAAGAACCCAAGATGTGACAAGGTGAATACTGCGTGCGATCTGTTGAAGTTGATTTGATTTTCATAGGCATCGAAGCAAATGTCACACGGAATATCTTTTGTACCTTGTTTTACAAGACTCAACAGAACCATCAAAACTTCGTTTTCATAACCTTCGAAATAGAAATTCTTTAGAAGTTCTGCATCCGCGGCTTCATAATTCACAATAAAAGTGCGGATTGCATCATATCTCATTATTTCGTGCACTGATTTATCTTTTATTATTGAAAGACAATACTCTTTGGCAACCTTATCTTCTATTCTCGCTAACACCGACAACGCCACAGATGACCAACGACCGTCAATAGGAGTGTTAGGTTCGAGCGTATATAGTTTTTTGTATTTTTCGATGATATCGATAAGATTTTTGCTGTTAAGAGGAAAGTTTGCCGGCTTGCAATTTCCGAAACCAAATTGATAAAGATCATCTCTGAACAGCGAAAGTGCAGCAATACGGTGTTCTGCGTTTTCGTCAATGCCTATTTCGGCAACCTTTTTTACGGTTTCGGCATCTGCGCGGAGAAAACGGTTATAGGCGTGGTGGTAATCCTCGTCAGCACCTATTACGTAATCTTCCGGCGTTTTATATTCTCTGTGTGCAGGGG
>JAZTZF010000161.1:0-10695 GCA_045637325.1 Eubacteriales bacterium
GATTCTCGAATTGTTTTGCTTATCCTTCCCCACTGCATCTAAATATATTTTTTGCATTATTTCTCTTTTAAGCACCTTTCTCTTTTTAAGAAAAAGTGTCAAACCCACTTTCAGCAAAAGCAAAATGATTGCAACTGTCGGAGGAAGTGTTTCTGCAATACTTATATCGTTATCTCTTACATTATTTAGAACAAATTTCGAAGAATCGGGTTTTGCATCACTGCTTATTATCGGCATACCGCTTGCCTTGGCCTTGGTCTTGCCGGCTATAAGTTTTTCTTATATGCTTCTATTCTTCGGTCTTTATGATAAAACTCTGAGTGCACTCTCAAATTTTGATGTTGTATTTTTATTTCCGTTGTTTATCGGCATATTAGCAGGAACAATAATTTTTTCGAAATTATTATTAAAGCTGATAGAAAAACATTCCGAGGAAACCTATGCGTTTGTTTTGGGATTTGTTTTATATTCGATTGCGGATATTCTGATATAAACATGCGAATGTTAACAAATTGTTAATCAACTTTGATTTTATGCATGTTATTATAAATGTGTATAGAATTATAGTTCACGGGAGATATAAAATGATTACAAAGAACCTCACAAAAACACTTGAGGAAATTGGATTCACATATGTGCAGGGGACAACCTCCGAAAAAAGCCATGTTTATGCAATTTACGGCGGATATCTTGTAACCGTCTACGAACTGTACGGAAAAAAGGTTGCATATTTTAACTTTAAATTTCCTGAAAGCGAAGAAAACGATCTAAAAAAATACAACATGTCCGAAACCTTTTCAAACGAGCTTGACGAATACCAAGTTAGCGATTACGCCCTTTCGGCAGACGGCATGCGTGTTTTTTGTGCAGGCAATATTCCTGTGTTTCTCAAGCTCATCGACAGATGCATTTCCCTGCTTATCGAAAACGAGATAAGAGGCAGCGAA
This sequence comes from Eubacteriales bacterium, assembly GCA_045637325.1. Classification (GTDB taxonomy): domain Bacteria; phylum Bacillota; class Clostridia; order Oscillospirales; family CAG-382; genus Coliplasma. The sequence continues at coordinate 948 of JAZTZF010000161.1, forward strand.
TATTGCTCTAAATGCGGCAATAAGTTCGGGACCAGAAAACCCAAAAAGGTAACTAACGGCAAAGAAAATCATATAATGTGTGAGCACTGTGCGCTCGAAACTTTGGAGGAAGCCAACAACGCGACCGCAGAAGGCACATCGGAAGACGGCAACAATAAGGTCGGACTTGCAATACTCGGCTCAACCGTGTTATCTATTATCGGTGCCGCAATTTATTTTGTTCTTTATTACTGGCTCTCCCCTGCAATGAGCGAATCCGGTCTTAATGAAGTGCGTTATATTTTCTGCATCGGTGGTTTTATAACTTCTATGCTTGCCTATTTCGGTTACCGCGCATTTAGTAAGAAAGCTAACCTTTGTGCCTACTTCACCGTTGCCGTAAATTCGCTTTTGTTTACCGCGATCGGCCAATACATCGGAATTGTTTTTGAATTTGTCGCCAAGAACGGATTCCCCGTTTCGGTTCTTTCTAACAAGCATTTTTGGTTGGTTCATCTCAGAAATACAATCCCTGCAGATGTAACCGAGATGTTTACCGACTATTCTGCTATATTCTGGAAGCTTTTGATCATCAGCCTTATGTTTGCTGCTGTCGGCGCGGCGATATTCCTTCTCTCGCTTCATGACAAATCGACTCAAAAGACAGAAACTATAGAAATAGAAACAATGACTATAAGTTAAATTAATGGCGGGTTCACCCGCCATTAACGATTTTGAACCGTATTTGTACAATGGATATGCTGAAGACTTTGGAGATCGGAGGGCAAACCGTGAATATTCTTATTGTAGAGGATGAACGCCGACTGGCAGATACCGTTTGCGAAATATTCCGTTCGCAAAAATATACCTGCGACGCCGTCTATAACGGACAAGACGGTTTGTCATACGGCAGTTCTGGTATATACGATGTAATCGTGCTGGATATTATGTTGCCCCTGATGAGCGGTTTTGAAGTTATTAAAAATCTTCGGGCGAGGAATATAAACACACCCATAATTCTGCTTACAGCGCGCGACGATGTGCGAGATAAGGTAAAAGCGCTTGACTACGGTGCCGATGATTATCTCACCAAGCCTTTTTCTAAAGACGAGCTTCTTGCGCGTATACGCGCACTTTCCAGAAGAAAAGGCGACGTTATAATCGATGAAGTTACTTTTGGCGATCTTACACTTGATTTGAATGGATATACCCTTTCTTGCAATGGGAAATTTCTACATATCGGCCATAAAGAATTTGAAATTTTAAAAGTATTAATGTCAAATCCGACGCAGCTATTCTCGAAAGACGATATTATTACAAAAGTATGGGGTTATCTCTCCGAAGCAGAGGATAACAATGTTGAGGTATATATTTCATTTATACGCAAAAAGCTTCAATTTCTAAAATCGAATGTATCAATCACGACCGTCAGAAAAATAGGTTATCATCTCGACTATGTAAAGGACGAAACGCTTTGATAAAGAAATTAAAAATCAAATTCATTTTAACCAACATGGTTTTGATCACCTTTGTTATGTTGCTCGCTTTTACAATTCTGTATTTTAATTCCGCAAAAGAGCTTGAGCAGAACAGCATCGAGGCTTTGAAGGATATTTCACACTCAAACCAAGACGAGCTTGGGAAGCTGTTTGGCGGCGACAGCACAAAATCAAAGTATTCACATCTCTCAACGTATATTCTTGATATAGACAACAGAACAAACAACTGCTATATAGACGGTTTTGGTGACACAGAGAATCTTACCGAGGAAAATATTGCATATATTAACAACTTAATTTCAGCGGTACATTCCTCGGGTGGCGATATTGGTGTACTAAAGCAATACAACCTACGTTTTTATTGTAGAGATATTTCTTTTATCGAGCGAATAGTTTTATTGGACAAGCAATACGAAGATGACAATTTAAGACAGTTGCTTGTTTCATTCCTTATAAGCGGAAGTATTGCGTTTGTTGCATTCTTGATAATTTCGCTTATTGTGGCGAACATTGCGGTCAAACCGATCGAAAAATCTTTGCTACAGCAAAAAAGGTTGATTTCTGACGTTTCCCACGAATTAAAAACACCTATAACCGTCATTGCAACAAATACAGATCTGGTTCTTTCGCACCAAGATTCAACCATCGAGGATGAACAGAAATGGTTGGGGTATATCAAAGACGAAACCGTTAGAATGTCCGAGTTGGTCAATATGATGCTGTATCTCGCCAAATCGGATGAATCCGAGAAAAAGCCAGAGCTTTATAATCTAAATCTTAGTAATTTAGTTTATGAAATCGCTCTGCCGTTTGAAAGCATTTGTTACGAAAAAGGAAAAACATTTGATATTGACGTAGAACCCGAAGTATTGGTCAAAGGCGACGAAGCTTCCTTGAAACAGCTTTTGGCGATACTGTTAGACAACGCCGTGAAGTATTCGAATGAAAACGGAAGAATATCGGTGTCGCTTCACAAAAAGGCCGATAAAGCGATTCTTTCGGTATTCAATACGGGTGAACCGATACCAAAAGAGAATATTCCCCTATTGTTCGAGCGTTTTTATCGGATAGACAAGGCGCGCTCGCGCGATAACGGTGGAAGCGGTTTGGGTCTTTCGATTGCAAAACGCATTATCGAAAACAACGAAGCAAATATATCGGTTTTGAGCAACCAAGAAAACGGAAACTTATTTACATGCACACTTAAAATCCTTAAAAATAACAAAAAAGATATAATCGATTTATAAAACTATTACATCCAGTTAACTTTATATACCATTTCAAACGAATTTTAGACCTCCGAAACGGGAACAATCAATGTGAACTCGTTTTGGAGGTTTTTGATGTTTAATAAGGTTGAAATATGCGGCGTAAATACGTCCAAACTGAAAGTTTTATCCGAAGACAAAAAAAGAGAGTTAATGGCAAGAACACGCAACGGCGACAAAGATGCACGTGATGAACTGATAAACGGCAATTTAAGGCTTGTTTTAAGCGTTATTCAGTCATTCAAAAATCGCAGTGAAAACCTTGACGATCTGTTTCAGGTCGGTTGTATAGGCTTGATAAAAGCCATCGACAATTTTGATCCAACTCTGGAAGTTAAATTCTCAACCTACGCAGTACCGATGATCATCGGTGAACTTAGGCGTTATTTACGGGATTTTAATCCTATACGTGTTCCACGTTCCTTGCGTGATATGGCATACAGAGCGTTAAAAGCAAAAGAAGCACTCTCCGCAAAGCGCTCGCATGAGCCAACAGTGGAAGAAATTGCAAAAGAATTAAATGAAGATCCTAAAAATATCTCTCGCGCGCTCGATGCGATTCTTGAACCTATTTCTTTATACGATCCGATATATACCGACAACGGCGATTCTCTGTACGTTCTCGACCAGATACGCGACGATAACTCGAATGACGAAATATGGCTCGACAACATTGCTATTAAAAACGCAATAGGCGTTTTGGGTGAACGCGAAAAAAGAATTCTTTTGATGAGATTTTACAGCGGTAAGACACAAACCGAGGTTTCACAGGAAATAGGCATATCACAAGCGCAGGTGAGCAGACTTGAAAAAAGCGCATTGGAAAAGATGAAAAAACTTATGACATAATTAGGCGAAAAACATTGACATTATTCAAAAAGGGTATATAATATTGAAAAACCTTTTTTGGAGAAAATATGGACGTTAAAGCCTTTCTCAAAAAGAAAAATATCAATATTTCTTGGAAAAATTATTTTGTAACCGCTATGGGTGCGATGGCACAGGGGTTGTTCGCATCGCTTCTGATAGGTACTATTATAGGCACTATAGGCGATTGGACAAATGCTGGCTTCCTTAATGAAATCGCGGCTTTCGCAAAAAACGGTAGCGTCGTCGGCGCTGCCATCGGTGTTGCCGTTGCATACGCATTAAAATCCGAGGGGCTTGTCTTGTTTTCCTCTGCAGTTGTCGGCGCGATCGGTTATTCTTATACCGCCGAGGGCATGACCTATACAGCAGGTCCAGCCGGTGCTTTTATTGCAGTGCTTATTGCGTGTGAATTGGGCAAAATTGTCTACAAAGAAACCAAGGTCGATATACTTGTTACTCCGCTAGTTTGCATACTTTCGGGTTATGCCGTTTCTTGGCTTCTCTGCCCCTGGATTGCACACGGCATGTTCTATCTCGGTGAATTCATCAACACAACCACCGAAATGCACCCCTTCCTTATGGGCATGATCGTATCGGTTGTTGTGGGCATTCTTTTGACACTTCCCATCAGTTCTGCGGCCATTTGTGCGATGATCGGCATTACAGGTCTTGCAGGCGGTGCCGCAACGGTAGGATGCTGCTGTCAGATGGTTGGTTTTGCGGTTATGAGTTACCGTGAAAACAAGTTTGGCGGCTTGGTTGCTCAGGGACTCGGAACATCAATGCTTCAGATGGGAAATATAATCAAGAAACCTGTCATTTGGTTCCCCACCATTATTTCGTCTGCGATTTTAGGTCCTGTTTCGACTTTAGTTTTCAAGATGACTAACACAGGTGTTTCTGCCGGAATGGGCACTTGCGGCATTGTAGGACCTTTGGGGGTAATTACCGCGGGCGACACATCCTCGTTTATGTTCTGGCTCGGCTTGATACTTCTCTGCTTTGTTCTCCCTGCTTTGATAACGCTTCTTTTCAGCGAAATCATGCGTAAGATCGGCTGGATAGGCAAAGATGATTTGAAATTGGAATTATAATTTTAGGCATGGCTGTTACAAATTCTTGTTTGTAACAGCCGTTTTTAATTTTATTTTGAAATAAAATTAAAATTGCTATTCACAAATGGAAAAATATGTGATAATATATAAAAAAAGGAGGTCGAAAGCATGAAAATGACTTTTAGATGGTATGGCGAAAAAGATTGCATACCGCTACCGTTTATTAAACAAATACACGGCATGACTGGTGTTGTTACTGCCGTTTATGATGTGCCCGTCGGCGAAGTTTGGCCTTTGGAATCTCTTATGAAACAAAAGCAGCTTTGCGACGAAGCAGGTCTTGAAATGGAGGTTATCGAGAGTATCCCCGTTCACGAGGATATCAAACTCGGTCTTCCTACCAGAGATCATTATATCGAGGTTTATAAGCAAAACATTATTAACTGCGGCAAAGTCGGGGTAAAATGTGTTTGCTATAACTTCATGCCCGTTTTTGACTGGTTGCGCACAAATCTCTATTATCAACATTCCGATGGTGCAAACTCTCTTTCGTACAGCGAAGACGATTTTGCAAAGCTCGATCCCCGCAATCTTCACTTGCCCGGCTGGGACGAAAGCTACTCGCCCGAAGAACTTAACGAACTTCTAGACAAATACAAAAACGTAACGCGCGAACAGCTGTTTGAAAATCTTGTATATTTCCTTAACGGCATTATGCCTGCATGTGATGCAGCTTGCGTTAACGTCGCTATACATCCGGACGATCCGCCTTGGGCTGTTTTCGGACTTCCCCGTATTATAAGCACCGAGAAAGATCTTGAACGTTTGCTTGAGGCTGTTCCCAACCCCCACAACGGTCTTACTTTCTGCACCGGCTCTCTCGGAGCTGGTCGATTCAATGACCTTGTTCGCATTTCCGAAAGATTTGCAAAACGCATTTATTTCGCACATTTGCGTCAGCTCAATTATATCAACGAAACCGACTTTTACGAAAACGGTCACCAAACCGCAAGCGGCAGTATCGATATCTACGGTATTGTTAAAGCGCTTGTTGATAACGGATTCGACGGATACATTCGTCCCGACCATGGAAGAAATGTTTGGGGCGAAGATGCGAAACCTGGCTACGGTCTATACGACAGAGCTATGGGTGCATGTTACCTTACCGGTCTGTTTGAAGCTGTAGAGAAAGGTGAGAAGAAATAATGGTAAACGACTTTAGATTCATTCCCGTTGTTGTTATTAAAGATATTTCCGAGACAGAGCATATTCTCGGCGAGCTTTGCAAGGGCGGTCTTCCCTGTGCAGAGATCACATTCAGAACCGCTTGCGCCGCTGACGCTATAAAGTTGGGCAAGAAGCTTTTCCCTGATATGTGCATCGGTGCGGGTACTATTATTAACCTCGAGCAATGCCTTGCAGCTATCGAGGCAGGCGCGGAATTTATCGTTTCGCCCGGCCTTTGCGAAGAAACCGCAAAGTATTGTGTTGCAAACAACATCCCCTACTTCCCCGGCTGTGTAACTCCTACCGAGATCATGAAGGCATTATCGCTTGGTATTACAACCGTTAAGTTCTTCCCTGCCGGCATCTATGGTGGATTAAAGGCATTGAAAGCGCTTTCTGCACCCTTCCCGAATTTGAAATTCGTTCCCACCGGCGGTGTTGATATGAGCAATATCGACGAATATCTTGCTTTTGATAAAATACAGGCAATCGGCGGATCATTTATTATGAAAGGAAACATTGCCGAAAACACGGCAATGCTTATGGAAAAATTCAAATGAGCAACAAAATAGTTACATTGGGCGAGCTTATGCTCAGACTTGCGCCGGAAGGATATTTGGGATTCGTTCAGTCCGAGAAGTTCCAGGCAACCTTCGGCGGTGCCGAAGCAAACGTTGCAGTCAGCCTTGCGAACTACGGCGAGGATGCTGTTTTCGTAACGAAGCTTCCCTCCCATGAGATCGGTCAGATGGCTATCAACTCCATCAGAAAGTTCGGCGTTGATACCACTAAAATCGTTCGCGGCGGTAACCGTGTTGGTATTTACTACTGCGAAAAAGGCGCTTCTCAGCGTCCCAGCAAGGTTGTTTATGACCGCGCAGGTTCGTCTATAGCGGAAGTTGAATCGGGAGATTTTGATTGGAAATCCATCCTCGACGGTGCTAAGTGGTTCCACGTAACAGGTATCACCCCTGCGCTGAGCAAGAAAGCCGCACAGGTTACCATAGAGGCATGTAAGGCGGCAAAAGAGATGGGCATTACAGTTTCGACCGACCTTAACTACCGCAAGAAGCTCTGGACAAAAGACGAAGCAAGAGCAACCATGACAGAGGTTTGCAAGTACGTTGATTACTGTATCGCAAACGAAGAAGATGCTAAGGACGTGTTCGGCATTGAAGCTGATAATACCGATATTGATAGCGGCAAGCTCAATCACGAGGGATACATTAGCGTTGCTAAGAAGCTTACCGATACTTTTGGTTTCAAGGGCGTTGCGATCACCTTGCGTGAAAGCATCAGTGCAAACGACAACAAGTGGAGCGCTATGCTCTACACCGATGGTCAGGCATACTTCTCCCGTAAATACGATATGCATATCGTTGACCGCGTAGGCGGTGGCGACAGCTTCGGTGCAGGCTTGATTTACAGCTTGGTTAACGGTTTTGATAGCCAAAAGGTTATCGATTTCGCTGTTGCAGCATCCTGTTTGAAACACAGCATCGAGGGCGACTACAATATGGTTTCTGTAGCAGAGGTTGAAAGCCTTGCAAAAGGCTCCGGCTCCGGCAGAGTACAAAGATAATTACAGAACACACAAAAATCACATAATGCATAAAAGAACCCGACAGATTAAACCTGTCGGGTTCTTGTTTATTATAGGCTTTTATTTAACTTCGCGTACGTTTACGTTGTACTTGACGTTTGCGGCATCTGCAAGAGCATTTGCTACAACCAAGCCTTCGTCTCTCTTATCGAAGAATTTAAGAGCAACCTGATCGAAGAGAGCGTAGGAAAGAACGTCTTCATCCTGTTGTGCCTTATCACCAAGCTTGGATTTAAGTGTTTCGAGCTCGGGAGCAATTGCATCGGCAGGACGGCCGGTAATCTGCTTTTCATCACCGATGATCTTCTTTACGAATTCGGGATCGATAGGACAGGGTGTCTTACCGTAATCGCCTCTAACCATACCCTTGAATTCTTTGGTTACGTTCTTGTATCTTTCGCCCATAAGAACATTGAATACCGCCTGAGTACCAACGATCTGCGAGGTAGGAGTTACAAGAGGAGGATAACCTGCATCCTCTCTTACGCGCGGAACTTCCTCGAGAACTTCCTGAAGCTTGTCGCTGGCGCCTGCCTGCTTGAGCTGAGAAAGAAGGTTGGAAAGCATTCCGCCAGGAACCTGATACATAAGAGCATTTACGTTAACCTTGAGAAGCTTGGGATCAAGAAGACCGCTTGCGATATATTTTTCACGAAGACCGTCGAAGTGCTTGGAAATCTTATCGAGCTGTGCAAGGTCAATGCCGGTATCGTAGGGTGTGTCCTGAAGTGTGGCTACGATAGGCTCGGTTGCAGGCTGAGAAGTACCCAAAGCAAGAGGAGAAAGTGCACAGTCAACAACGTCTACGCCTGCCTCGACAGCCTTAAGAACAGTCATTGATGCAAGACCGCTGGTGTAGTGAGTGTGGAGCTGTACGGGGATCTTAACGATGGATTTGATAGCGGTTACGAGATCATATGCATCGTAAGGCTTCAAAAGACCAGACATATCTTTGATACAGATACTGTCTGCGCCCATTTCCTCGAGCTGTTTTGCGTATTTAGCGAAATACTCGTTGGAGAAAACGGGACCGGTGGTATAAGAAACAGCCGCCTGAACATGACCCTTTTCTTTTCTGGTAGCCTCGATAGCGGTTTTGAGGTTACGGGGATCGTTAAGTGCATCGAAAATTCTGATTATGTCAATACCGTTTGCGATAGACTTCTGAACGAAATACTCAACAACGTCATCGGCATAGTGTCTGTAGCCGAGAATATTCTGACCTCTGAAAAGCATCTGAAGCTTGGTATCCTTAACCGCGCCTCTGATCTTTCTTAATCTTTCCCAAGGATCTTCGTTAAGGAAACGAAGGCAGGAATCAAACGTTGCACCGCCCCATGCCTCGAGAGAGTGATAACCGACTTTATCGAGTTCGGGAAGAATCTCCAGCATTTCGTCGGTTGTCATTCTGGTAGCGATAAGCGACTGGTGGGAGTCACGCAAAATAGTTTCTGTAATTTTTACTTTATTAGCCATTATTTTATCACCTTTCCTTAATTAACTGAACATTGCAAGGAACACGCCTGCCGCTACTGCGGAACCGATAACACCTGCAACGTTGGGACCCATTGCATGCATAAGAAGGAAGTTAGCAGGGTTTTCTTTCTGACCGACAGTTTGTGAAACGCGCGCCGCCATAGGAACCGCAGATACACCTGCAGAACCGATAAGAGGATTGATCTTGCCGCCGGTAACAAAACACATAAGTTTACCAAATAATACGCCACCCATTGTAGCAAATGCGAATGCACAAAGACCGAGACCGATGATCATAAGTGTTTCGAGTTTCAGGAAGTTTGCCGCATCGGCAGTGGCACCGACCGAAATACCGAGCATGATGGTTACGATATTCATCAATTCATTCTGTGCGGTTTTGGAAAGTCTTTCTGCAACACCCGAAACCTTTAGAAGGTTACCGAGCATAAGCATACCGACAAGCGCGGTTGCAGAAGGAAGAATAATACTTACAACAAGAGCAACGACAATCGGGAAAATTATTTCCTCGGTCTTGGATACCGTACGGAGCTGACCCATAACGATGGTACGTTCTTTCTTGGAAGTGAAGGCCTTCATGATAGGAGGCTGAATGAAAGGAACGAGTGCCATATAAGAATAAGCCGCAATAGCTATCGCACCAAGAAGGTTAGGTGCAAGAGATTTTGTGACGTAAATTGCGGTAGGACCGTCTGCACCACCGATAATACCGATTGATGCAGCCTCGGAAACTTCAAAACCAAGCATAAGTGC
>JAZTZF010000162.1:0-3199 GCA_045637325.1 Eubacteriales bacterium
GGAACCCCTGTCTTGGGTGCGAATATCGGCGGTATACCCGAATTGATAGATAACGAAAAGACGGGTTTGTTGTTTGAGGCCGGCAATGCCGATGATTTGGAAAACAAATTGCGATATTTGCTCGAAACACCGAATCTTGTAAAAAAATACAGCGATAACTGCTTGAATAAGATTTTCGAAACCCCCGAAAGCTACTACGAAAAGTTGCTGAGAATATACGAGGAAAAGTGATGAAAATTTACGAAATAGGGACCGGATATACTCCGATACCTGCACAAATAGGCGCGGCAACCGAAATAGTTGTAGAGGATCTTACACGTTCGTTTATAAAACACAAATACGACGTGGAGATTATAGATGTCAGCGCCGAGAAACGTGTTGACTCCGATCTGCCGATTGTCGAGGTTAAGGTCCCGTCGGTTTTCACCAAAAAAGACGTGAGCTTGGGTATAATGCATAAACTCAAACGTGTTGTATATTCGCTTGCGCTGACAAGAAAATTAAAAAAGATATTGAAAAATGCTAACGAAAAGATCGTTTTGCATTTTCATAACCAATATAATCTGTTTTTCTTTTTGAAATTAGCGTCAAAAAAACTCCGCAATAAGGCAATTATAGGCTATACGGTTCATTCTTATGTTTGGAATGAAGAATGGGGCAAAATAGAAGATACGGTGAATAAACGCTATTTTCAAGAGATATATTGTGTGAAAAATGCCGATGCCGTATTCGTATTGAATGATGTCACAAAAGAGCATTTTGTCAATCGTTTGCAGGTGAACGGAGAAAAAATTTATAAGGTTCTTAACGGCGTAAATGTTGAACGTTATTTGTCCTTGGGCGATGTAGAAATTGCAAACCTCAAAAACGAGCACGGCTTGAACGGGAAGAAAATGCTTTTCCAAGTCGGTTCGGTTTGCGAAAGAAAGAATCAGCTCGGAACCGTCAAGATGCTTTCCGACTATTTGAAAAATCACCGTGACGTTGTTTATATGTACGCAGGCGGTGTTATCGATGCCGAATATAAGCAGAAAATCGACGATTTTTCGAAAGAAAACGGCATTTCCGAGCAGGTGCTGTACGTAGGCGAGCTTTCACCCGGAGCACAGCTTAACAAATACTACAATATGGCGTCATGCTCTGTATTTACTTCGGCAAGGGAATCCTTTGGTTTGGTAATTATAGAGGCTATAATTACAGGAACTCCGGTTGTACTTGCAGGTAATCTGACGTTCGATTCTAACGACGGCAGTCGAGTTTATAATAATCCCGAGGAATTTGTTTTGCTTGTTGACTCTATTGTTAACGGAGATATCGGTTGGTTCGATTGCAAGAGTATCCGCGAGAAGTACAATTGGGATACCGTATCCAAGACGTATACAGACGTGTTCGAGAGAATCTATAAAAACAGTTAAAAGGCGAGATTGAAATGGCAAAAAAGCTTAACGGAACGGTTATAGTTACATATCGTTGCAACGCCAAATGCACCATGTGCAACCGATATAAGGTACCCTCAAAACCCGAAGAAGAAATTTCTGTGGAAACAATAAAAAAACTCCCCGAGATGTATTTTACAAATATCACGGGCGGAGAACCTTTTATCCGCGAGGATCTAAAGGACATAGTACGCGAGCTGTATAAAAAAAGCGAGCGTATCGTAATTTCGACAAACGGCTTTTTTACCGACCGCATTGTTGATCTTTGCAAAGAATTTCCGAACATCGGGATACGCATTTCCATCGAGGGTTTGGAGAATACAAACAACGAAATAAGAGGGCTCGAGGACGGCTACAACCGCGGCTACACAACGCTTAAAACGCTTGTGGATATGGGTATGAAGGACGTCGGATTCGGCATGACGGTTCAGGACAAAAACGCACCCGATCTTGTTCCGCTTTATGATATCTCGAACGGACTCGGTATGGAGTTTGCGACCGCTTCGCTTCATAACAGCTTTTATTTTGTAGAAACGACAAATATAATTCACGATAGACTAATGGTTGCAAAGAATTTCGAGGATCTTGTGAACCGCTTGCTCGAATCCAATAGCCCCAAGAAATGGTTCAGAGCCTATTTTAATCACGGTTTGATAAATTATATATTCAGCCAAAAGCGTTTATTGCCCTGCGATATGAGCTTCGATACCTTTTTTATAGACCCCTACGGCGATGTAATGCCTTGCAACGGCACAAAAGAAAAAGAGGTAATGGGGAATCTTAATACTCAGTCTTGGGACGAGCTGTGGAACAGCGAACAGGCAGAAACCGTACGCAAAAAGGTTCGTTGCTGCGACCGTAATTGCTGGATGATCGGATCTGTTTCGCCCGCAATGCACAAATATATCCACAAACCGCTTTTGTGGGTATTAAAGCATAAATTTTTGTATTTCTTCAAAAAGAAAAAATATTCGATGTACGAGAACAAAATTGTTTGCGACTATCGTGACGGCAAAATTTCCAAAGCGGAGTTGGATGCATGCTCGACTTGCGAAATGCAGTGTGATAAATAATTCTGTCTTGTGATAAAGGGATGAGATTATGAATAGCGGTCTTGTGACGGTGGTTCTGCCGATATATAACGTAGAAAAATATTTGGAACACTCTATAAAAAGTATAGTCGGCCAGACCTATAGTAATCTCGAGATCCTTTTAATAGACGACGGATCGACCGATTCATCACCTGCCATATGCGACGAGTGGGCAAAACGCGACGAGCGCATCCGCGTAATACATAAGCCCAATCAAGGGCAGGGGATAGCGAGAAACGTCGGCATGGATAACGCCACGGGCGAATATATATGCTTTTTCGACAGCGATGATTATATTCACGAATCCACGATAGAAAAGGCATATAAGCTTGCAACAGAGGATCAAAGCGATCTGGTTGTGTTCGGCTTAAATTCGGTTGATAGCGACCTGACGGTTACCGAGTCGTTCGTGCCTGCATATCCCAAGCGTACGTATTGCGGAGACGAGGTTAGGACCGACTTCTTTCCCGAATATTTAGCACCCGACCCCAACGGCGACGGTAACTGCAAATTTTATATGAGCTCCTGTCCGATGTTGTATTCACGCAGGTTGATAGAGTCGCTGAATTGGCGTTATGTTTCCGAGCGAGAAATAATTTCCGAGGATGTTTATTCATTGATTTCGCTGTTTAGGCATGTGAACAGGGTATCGGTATTGGCGGAAGCGCTTTA
>JAZTZF010000163.1:0-13069 GCA_045637325.1 Eubacteriales bacterium
GGTGTTTGACCTGCGACAGCTCCTTGTTATCACTCTTGGTTTTTTAGAGAATCGATATTTACTTGATCGCGTCTTCGCCATTTAGGAATTTTATCGACCGTTCTACCGAATCTTTCGATTCGCCCCAAGGGAGATCGTCAAAACGGTAGTCGAATTTTTTGCAGAAAAGAGAAACATCGTCTTTCAGGCTGTCGAGATATGCGGTAACCTTGCCGTTTGCCGCACGCACCAGATCGGCGTACCCCTCCTTGCCGAGCACACGCCTGCCTGCAAGCATATATTCGCGGTAATGCGGAAGACAGAAATACCTTACCTCGTTAAAATCGGCTTTGAAATCCTTTTCTTCGTCGAACAGATATGCCGCGGTGGTGAACATTTTGGATATCTTGTCCTCTATGCGGTCGCAGACATAGCAGGTGCTTTGGAGCTTTTCTATGCGCTCAACGCTTTTTGCCGCAATATCACGCGAGAAGATGTTGCCAACTTTTACTTCTTTTTTCAGCGATTCGAGATGACTTTCGAGCATGAGCGCAAGACCCAACCTGTTTTTCATGCCGAACATTTTGTTAAAATGATGCGAGCAAAATCCCTTGTCGTTGGTTTCGCTTCGAACATCGGGCTCCATCATCGAGGCACCGAGTATTATATCCAGCTCGTCGCGCTCTAACTTCTCGGCAAGTGCGCAGAAGGGGCAACGGTCCTTGTGCTGGGAAAATGCCTCGGTTACCGGAATAGTGTATATATGTTCTTTCAAAATTCTCGCTCCTTTTAGCCGGCTAGATATCGTTTCGATCATTATATAATAATTCACCCCAAAAAACAAGAGGGCATACTATGAAATTTACAAATCTAAACAACGGGCTGTTGATAAGCGAATGCCCGAATTTCGATCCATTTGTTTCCTGCGAATGCGGACAGTGCTTTCGTTTCCGAAAACTTTCTGAGTCGGAGTATGTTTTGTGCGCCCGCGGCAGAGAGCTGAATATAAAAAAACAAGACAAAGACTGGTTTTTTGCCGATATCGACGAATCCGAGTTCAGAAAGGAATTTTACGACTATTTTGACCTTGGGCGTGATTATGCAAAGATAATAGGTTCTTTCTCGTCGGACGCGGTTATCGCACGCGCGGCAGACATAGGCGGCGGAATACGCATTTTCCGTCAGGACCCGTGGGAAACGCTCGTGTCGTTTATCATCTCGCAAAACAACAATATTCCGCGCATAAAGAAGATAATAGAATCGCTCTGCAGGCTCTTGGGCGAGGAGCATAACGGGTTTTACTCGTTCCCCACGGCAGAACGGATATTGCAGGCAGGTATAGAGGGGCTTGCACCGATAAAGGCAGGGTTCCGCGCCAAGTATATAATCGATGCGGCAGAAAAGGTGGCATCGGGCGAGATATCGATTGAAAAAATAAGGTCCTGCGGATACGAAACTGCACTTGCCGAACTAAAAAAGATAAAGGGCGTGGGAGATAAGGTTGCAAACTGCGTACTGCTTTTCGGGTTCGGATATTATCAGGCGTTCCCTGTTGATGTGTGGGTAAAACGCGTTATAGGCAAATACTACGGCGACGGGTTCGACCCTAAAACACTGGGCGACTTTGCGGGAATAGCACAGCAATATCTCTTTTATTACGAACGCAATATAATCGGATCTGCGGAATAAAAATATTTATTTTATAGTTACGAAAGGTCATTGGGAAACATATGAAAAAATCATTCATCATTTACGCGTTTGCGATTTCGCTCTTGATTAATGCTGTACCCTTGTTTATTTTCAGGGATGCTCTGGTCTTTTCCAAACAATCCATCGTTTCTCTTGTAATTATGATTCTTGTAAGCATTAACGGGATTGCATGCTATTTGCTTCGACACAAAGGCAATTTTTTGCCATTAGGCAAACCTCGGGGAGATGCACTTTCGGCGGACAAAGATTATACATTTACAAAGGAATACAAAAAAGAGTTCTATTGGCAGTTTGCGGTATATGCCTTGTCGATCCCGTTTTTTCTGCCTTGTATTTTCTTTGTTTCAAAATGGGAACAAAGTTTATGGACGCTGTGTGTTGCTTTTGTCCCGCAGTTTATTTACATTGTGTACGGAATATCAAATACGGTTAAAGAAGCTAAAGAATACCGAGAACTAAAAGAAAAACAGGAACGGGAATTAAAAGAGCAAGAGCAAAAAGAAGAGCTCGGGCGATTCAAATAAGGAAAAAATGTTTTAACCGAAAAAACAACAAGGACTGCGGTAAAAATACCGACAGCCCTTGTTCTTTTTTAATTCATCAGCCGCAGCAGCAGCAAAGGATAATAATCGCGATCAATATGATGATCCAGCAATTATTGTTGCCGAAGAACGAATCAAAGCAGCCCATTGCAATGCCTCCCTTCACTATTTAAAGATTATGTAGTGAAAGGAAGAAGTGTGAAAAAGAGGTTGCTTATTCTTCTATTGTAAGCGTACCGAAAAATTCGGGACGGTGGAAGTCGGCGTTTTCCAGATCGATAGGAGCCCACATGCCGAAATGAGGTATTTCGGTTTCGTCGCCGCACTTGTAGAAGTTGCCCTTAAAACTTTCGCCGCGCTTGAACGAGAACTTGCCGAACGTCTTGCCGATAAAGTCGTTGGAGAAGAAAACTTCGACGGTCCAGCTGTTTTCGTCTCTTGTTGCTTTTACCTTGGGAAGGGGAGCGAGCATTTTTATGGATTTTTTGTTTGCGCGGTCGGTACGAACAGCGGCAAGGAACGCGCCGTTTGCGTTCATTTCGAAATTCATGTATTTTTCGTTTGCGCTGTTAAAGCTTACGAAAAATTCAAGACAGCTGTCCTTATAAACAGGCTCGTCGAATTTGGTATACGTAGCTTTGGGGTCGGATTCCATTGCGGTCATGCGCAGTGCAAATCCTCTTCCCTCGACGTACATCAGCTGTGCATATGCTTCGGGTGCATAGCCTTCCGTCCATTTATAGGTAGAGATCATTGCCTTTTCGGCACGAGTAAAGTCAATTTCCTTTTCGACGGGGATGATATAGTTCATAATATTGTCCTCCAAAATCTTATTGGTTACATTCTATTATATATACAAAATTTTGTCAAGGCGAAAAAGTGCCTCCCAAAAAGAATCAAAGCCTAAAATTGCGACAGTAACCGTTTGAGATTATCTGCCACGTGCTCGGGCGACACGATCTTTACTTCTGTTCCGAAGCTTATTACCCATCCTAAAAAGACGGGACTTGGAACGACGTTTACGGTTATGCGGAATCTGCCGTCGCCGTCTTTCAGCACAACGGTGTCGCTGCCGAATCGGTCGAGCATAACGTTTGCCAACCGATTGTCGCAAGATAATGTAACACGCTCCATCGTACCGCCGAACATCCCGAACACGGCACTTGAGTATGATTTTATGTCGTATTTCTTAAATTCGGCTTCTCCCGTTCGTTCTGTTTTTCCGAGCTGTGTTTTTTGCATTTTGTCAACGCGGTAATGGCGTATCTCTTTCGACGCGGTATCGTAGCCGACAAGGTAATAGTTGCTGTCGTCCCACGCGAGCGACCAGGGGCTTACGTTATACAGCTCGCCGTTTCGTCGCAGTTCTTTTCTTTTTTGCGGTGTCCATGAAAAATACTGAAACGTTACGTTGAGGTTTTGCTCTATCGCGTCGTGGATACAGTCGATGGTGCCGTATATATCCTCGTTCATGGATTTTACGCGGTTGGAAACGAAAACCGCGCGGTTTAACGCCTTGCGGTCGTGAACGTTGGCAAGCGATGCTAGCTTTTTTATAAGCTGTGCGCTTTTCTTTTCGGTGATAAATTTCGAGGCGCGCACGGCATCTACCAGCAATTTAAGCTCGGGCAGTTCAAAATCGCGGGCGGCAACATAGTACCCTGCGGTCTTTCCGCGAACCGTGTGAATATCCATGCCCAGCTCTTTTAGCGATTCCAGATCGCTGTATATACTCTTGCGTTCGGCGGAAATTCCGTGTCGCGCAAGCTCGTCTATAAGTTCTTTCATCGACAGCGGATGCGCTTCGTCGCTCTTTTCGAGAAGCAGCGAACGAAGCACCGAAAGCTTTTTCTTTTGGTTTGCGGAACGCGGCATAACACACCTCCGTTATGAAAATGCCGATAAACGGCAAAATGCAACGTTTTTTACATTAAATATTATATAATAGAGCACCAAAAAAGTCAATCTTGAGAAAAAATCGAAAATATAACATATTTTTGTGAATTTTCATAAGAAAATAAGTAAAAATCCCTTGACAAATACAAAAAACAGTGGTAACATTATAAACTGCATTATAATGCGGAAGATATGCCGTTAATGTGGTTATGTAAACCGCGAAAAACGCGTTTTTTCCGCACCGGAGAACAAACACCGTGGATATTCCCGCCTCGAACGGCGGAGAAAATGAATGGAGTGATTGGTTGAAATGGTGAAAGAACGACTTCTCGGAAAAACCCTCAGAATGTCTTTTTCCAAGAACGATGAGGTTCTCGAGATCCCCAATCTTATTGAAGTACAGAAAAAGTCCTTCAAAGATTTTGTCGAAAAGGATATCGGGGACGTGCTTAGGGATATTTCCCCTATGGCGGATTATTCGGGTAACCTTATTATCGAGTTTGTCGATTATTCTCTCGATGAAGCGCCCAAGTACACTATCGAAGAGTGTAAAGACCGCGACTTGAATTACGCTACTCCTTTTAAGGTGACGGTTCGTCTTACGAACAAGATCACCAACGAGGTCAAGGAGCAGGAAATCTATATGGGCGATTTCCCGCTTATGACGGACAGCGGAACGTTTATCATCAACGGCGCAGAGCGTGTCGTTGTTTCTCAGGTTGTCCGCTCGCCCGGCATTTATTACGATGCGATCGATGACAAATCGGGCAGACATCTCCTTACCGCTACAGTTATTCCTTATCGCGGTGCATGGCTCGAGTACGAAACCGACAATTCGGACGTATTCTATGTGCGTATTGACAAAAACCGCAAGATTCCCATAACTGTATTGCTTCGCGCATTCGGTTTGGGCACCAACGAGGCAATCCTCGAGAAGTTCGGCGATGAGGCGCTTCTCAAAGCCACCTTCGAAAAGGATACCATGCTTCAGGAGGTAGACCGTGTTATTCAATCGGGCGGCATGACAAACCCCGTTGACGAGGCACTTAAGGAAATCTACCGCAAACTGCGTCCCGGCGATCCTCCTATCGTCGAGAGTGCGCAGATACTCATTAACAATCTTTTCTTTGACGAAAAAAGATACGACATTTCTCCGGTCGGCAGATATAAATTTAATAAGAAGCTTGCGCTTGCAAAGCGTATAGTAGGACATACCCTTTCCCGCGATGCTGTTTCTCCCATTACCGGAGAGATTATATTTGAAGCAGGCAGAAAACTTTCGCGTTCCGAGGCAGAAGATATCGAGCGTGCAGGTATTTGCGAAGTATGGCTTACCGCGGAAGAGGAAGATAAGGAAGTAGAAGTAAAGGTATTCACCAACCGCATGGTAGATGCATCTGCGGTTACCGGAATTTCTGACGAAATACTCGGTCTTGGCGAATATGTTGCTATCGATCCTCTTATGAGAATCATCTCCGAGGTCGGTCTGTCGGATGCCGAGGCGTTTGCAAAGGCATGCGAAAAGGCGATCGACGAGCTTATTCCCAAGCATATTACCATTGATGATATCCTTGCTTCTGTCAACTATATCATCTGTCTGTATCACGGCGTCGGCAAGACTGACGATATCGACCATTTGGGCAACCGCCGTTTGCGTTCGGTAGGCGAACTTTTGCTTAACCAGCTCCGTATCGGTTTCTCCCGTATGGACAAGATCGTTAAGGAAAAGATGACCACTCAGGATATCGACACCGTTACTCCGCAGTCGCTTATTAATATCCGTCCCATCGTTTCGGCTATCCGCGATTTCTTCGGTTCCAGCCCGCTTTCTCAGTTTATGGATCAGGCAAACCCCCTTGCAGAGCTTACCCATAAGAGAAGACTTTCGGCTCTCGGTCCCGGCGGTCTTTCGCGTGATAGAGCTTCGTTCGAGGTTCGTGACGTTCACTACACCCATTACGGAAGAATGTGTCCTATCGAAACTCCCGAAGGTCCTAACATCGGTCTTATTTCCTCGCTTGCTACCTATGCAAAGGTAAACAAGTTCGGATTTATCGAGGCTCCCTACCGTGTTGTTAAAAACGGCATCGTCACCAAGGAGGTAGTATACCTTTCGGCTGACGTTGAGGACGAATACGTTGTAGCTACGGCTAACGAACCTATCGACGAAAACGGTTGCTTCCTCAACCGCAAGATAGTTGCACGTCACAGAGACGAGATTTTGGAATTCGAGGCAGCAAAGATAGACCTTATGGACGTTTCGCCCAAGATGGTCGTTTCGGTAGCAACCTCGATGATCCCCTTCCTTGAAAACGACGATAACACCCGTGCGCTCATGGGTTCGAACATGCAGAAGCAGGCGGTTCCTCTTATGATAACCGAAGCTCCTGTTATCGGTACCGGTATGGAATTCAAGGCGGCGTACGACAGCGGCGTTCTTGTGCTCTGCCGTAACGACGGTATTGTCGAAAGCGTTTCCTCCAACAGCGTTGTCGTCCGCAAGGATAACGGCGGCACCGACGTATATAATCTTATAAAATTCATGCGCTCCAACCAGGGCACCTGCGTAAACCAGCGCCCCGTTGTAAGAAAAGGCGAAAGAGTTGTTGCCGGCGATATAATTGCCGACGGTCCTGCTACCGATAACGGCGAAGTTGCACTCGGTAAGAACGTTCTCATCGGCTTTATGACGTGGGAAGGTTACAACTACGAGGCCGGTGTACTTCTTAACGAGCCTTTGGTACGGGATGACGTTTATACCTCTATCCATATAGAAGAATATTATTGCGAATCGAGAGACACCAAGCTCGGACCGGAAGAGATCACCAGAGAGCTTCCCAACGTTGGCGAAGACGCACTTCGTGATCTTGATGCCGACGGTATCGTCCGCATCGGTGCAGAGGTTCACTCGGGCGATATTCTTGTAGGTAAGGTCACCCCCAAGGGCGAAACCGAGCTTACTGCAGAAGAACGCCTGCTCCGTGCAATTTTCGGTGAAAAGGCGCGCGAAGTAAGAGATACCTCTCTCAAACTGCCTCACGGCGAATCGGGTATCGTTGTCGACGTTCAGGTCTTCTCGCGTGATGATTGCGACATACTCGCTCCCGGCGTTATCAAGGTTGCCAGAGTTTATATCGCACAGAAGAGAAAGATCTCTGTCGGCGATAAGATGGCGGGCCGCCACGGTAACAAGGGTGTTATTTCCCGCATACTCCCGAGCGAAGATATGCCCTTCCTCCCCGACGGTACTCCGCTTGATATAGTTCTTAACCCGCTGGGCGTTCCTTCCCGTATGAACATCGGTCAGGTACTCGAGGTTCACCTCGGCCGTGCCGCAAAGGCTCTCGGCTGGAAGGTTATGACACCCGTATTCGACGGTGCAAACGAAAAGGATATCGAAGAATGCCTGAGCCAGGCTAACCTCTACCGCGATCTCCGTTATGACGAAACGGCAGAGGGCAAGGCGCTCTATAAAGAGGTTACCGATCCCGACACCGGCGATACTCACGTAGAAAAACTCACCCGTGAATGGATCAGCGAAAATAAAGAAGAGTTCGAAGCTCTCCGTGCGGCTAACCTTGTAAAGGTAGTTGACGGTAAGACGGTTCTTTACGATGGACGTACCGGTCAGCCCTTCGATAACCCCGTTACGGTAGGCTATATGTACTTCCTCAAGCTCCACCACCTTGTTGACGATAAGATCCACGCTCGTTCTACCGGTCCCTACTCGCTGGTTACCCAGCAGCCTTTGGGCGGTAAAGCGCAGTTCGGCGGTCAGCGTTTCGGTGAAATGGAAGTTTGGGCGCTCGAAGCATACGGCGCGGCTTATACTCTTCAGGAAATACTCACTGTTAAGTCGGACGATATCAAGGGCCGTGTAAAGGCTTACGAGGCTATCGTCAAGGGACAGAATATTCCTACTCCCGGCGTTCCTGCATCGTTCAAGGTGCTTGCTAAGGAACTTCAGTCGCTCGCGCTCGACGTACGCGTACTCGACAAGAACGACAACGAAATTCCGCTTAAGGACTACTCGGAGGACGATGACGGACCCGACGAAAGAAGATTCAGCGAGGAAGAGCTCGGCAAGAGTGTCCTCGAAAACGGCGAGGACGTTATGTATGATGACGAACTCAGCGCGCTCGATCCGATCGAAGAAGAAAACGAAGATCTCGGTCTTGAGGACGAAGTATTCGTCTATGACGAGAACGAGAACAATTATGATGACTAAATAAAGGAGATGCGAAAAATGGAAAACAACATTGAATTTGAGTCCATAAAAATTGGTTTAGCCTCTCCCGAAATGATAAGATCTTGGTCTTACGGCGAGGTTAAAAAGCCCGAGACCATCAACTACCGTACGCTCAAACCCGAAAGAGACGGTCTTTTCTGCGAACGCATTTTTGGTCCGACCAAGGACTGGGAATGCCATTGCGGCAAGTACAAAAGAGGCGCTCGCTACAAGGGAAAGATCTGCGAAAAGTGCGGTGTTGAAATAACCACCAGCCGTGTGCGCCGCGAAAGAATGGGCCACGTTGAGCTTGCGGCTCCGGTTTCGCACATCTGGTATTTCCGCGCGATCCCCTCGAGAATGGGTCTTTTGCTCAATCTCTCTCCCAAGCTTCTCGAAAAGGTGCTCTATTTTGCACAGTATATAGTTACCGATCCCGGTGAAACTCCGCTTGCAAAATATCAGCTTCTTACCGAACAGCAATACCGCGAATACCGCGAAAAATACGAGGACGATTTTAAGGCAGGCATGGGTGCCGAGGCTATTAAAAAGCTTCTTTCCGAGATCGACCTCGAGGCAGAATCCGAAAGACTTAAAAAGGAACTTCTTACCGCACAGGGACAGCGCAAGGTGCGCGATATCAAGCGCCTTGAGGTTGTAGAAGCATTCCGCCTTTCGGGCAACCGCCCCGAGTGGATGATACTCGATGCACTTCCCGTTATACCTCCCGAAATCCGTCCTATGGTTCAGTTGGACGGCGGCAGATTTGCCACCTCCGATATCAACGATCTCTACCGCAGAGTTATCAACCGTAATAACCGCCTTATGAAGCTCATGGAGCTTCAGGCACCGGATATTATTATCCGTAACGAAAAGAGAATGCTGCAGGAAGCTGTCGATGCGCTGTTTGATAACGGCCGCCGCGGCAGACCTGTTACCGGTCCCAACAACCGTCCGCTCAAATCTCTTTCCGAGATGCTCCGCGGTAAGCAGGGCCGTTTCAGACAGAACCTTTTGGGTAAGCGTGTTGACTATTCCGGCCGTTCGGTTATCGTTGTAGGTCCCGAACTTAAGATATATCAGTGTGGTCTGCCCAAGGAAATGGCACTCGAGCTGTTCAAGCCGTTCGTTATGAAACAGCTTGTCGCAACAGGCAAGTCCTCTAACATCAAGGATGCGAAAAAGCGTGTTGAACGCGCTACTCCTGAGGTTTGGGATGCGCTCGAAGTGGTTATCAAGGAACATCCCGTTCTTCTTAACCGTGCGCCTACACTTCACAGACTTTCTATTCAGGCTTTCGAGCCGATACTCGTAGAAGGCAGAGCTATCAAGCTCCATCCGCTTGTTTGTTCTGCGTTCAACGCCGACTTCGACGGCGACCAGATGCCGGTTCACGTTCCGCTTTCGGCAGAGGCACAGGCAGAGGCAAGATTCCTTATGCTTTCGCCCAACAACCTGCTCAAGCCGGTTAACGGTCGTGCGGTTACCGTTCCTTCTCAGGACATGGTTCTCGGTTCCTTCTACCTTACTCTCGATAAGAGCGGCGAGCCCGGCGAGGGCAAGTTCTTCGGCAGTATGGACGAGGCTGTTATGGCTTACGAGAACGGCGAACTCGGTATACATGCAAAAATCAAGGTCCGCGTGACAAAGGTGATCGACGGCGTAGAACGCACCGGTATTACCGAAACCACGCTCGGCAGACTTATATTTAACATGCCGATACCTCAGGACCTCGGATTTGTTGACAGAAGCAAGCCCGAAAATGCGTTTAAGCTCGAGGTTGATTTTGTCACCACAAACAGCGAACTTTCTTCTATCGTAGACCGCTGTATCAAGATCCACGGCAACGCAGTTACCTGTGAGGTTCTTGACCAGATGAAGGCTCAGGGATTTAAGTATTCTACCCGCGGTTCTATAACCATTTCGGTTTACGATATGACAATCCCTCCCGAAAAACAGGGCCTGCTCGAGGCGGCGGAACAGAAGGTCGATATTATTACCGACTTCTACCGCAAGGGTCTGCTTTCCGACGAGGAAAGAAGCCAGCGCGTAGTATCGGTTTGGGACGAATGTACCAAAGACGTTGCTACCGCACTTCAGAAGAACCTTGATAAATATAACCCCATAAACATGATGGCAGTTTCGGGTGCCCGTGGTTCGATCAAGCAGATCCGTCAGCTTGCCGGTATGCGTGGACTTATGGCTTCCGCAACGGGTAAAACCATCGAAATGCCTATTAAGGCGAACTTCCGCGAGGGCATGAAGATTCTCGAATACTTCACCGCGGCGCGTGGTGCGCGTAAAGGTCTTGCCGATACCGCGCTTCGTACCGCAGACTCGGGTTACCTCACCCGTCGTCTTGTTGGCGTTTCGCAGGACGTTATCATCCGCGAGATCAACTGCGGCGATACCGAGGGACTTTGGGTCAGCCGTATAGTAGATGTTCTCCCCGGCGGAAAAGAAGCTGTTATCGAGCCGTTCCAAGTCAGACTTGTCGGCAGATTTACAATCGGCGATATCGTCGATCCCAAAACCGGCGAGGTTATTGTCGGCAACGACTGCATGATAACCGAAAAGCAGGCGAGAAAGATATCCGAATCGGGTATCGAGCGCGTACGCATCCGCTCGCTTATCAACTGCCGTGCAAAGCATGGTGTTTGTGCACACTGCTACGGTGCAGATATGACAAGCGGCAAGCCTGTTAATATCGGTGAGGCAGTAGGTATCATCGCGGCTCAGTCTATCGGTGAACCCGGTACTCAGCTTACCATGAGAACCTTCCACTCGGGCGGTGTCGCAGGCGGCGATATTACGCAGGGTCTTCCCAGAGTTGAAGAAATATTCGAAGCAAGAAAACCCAAGAAGACCGCAGTTCTTGCAGAATTCGACGGTGTTTTGCGCATAGAAGAGAGCAAGAAGACCAAACAGCTTATCGTCCGTAACGAGGAAACCGGCGAAGAAAGAGCAACCAGCGTGCCTCTTCTTACCAAGGTTACCGTAGAGGACGGCGCTCGCGTTACCAAGTGTCAAAAGATCACCGACGGTACCGAATGTCCTTCCGACATTTTGCGTATCAACGGTCTTGACGCGGTATACGATTATATCATCAAGGAAATTCAGCGTGTTTACCGTCTGCAGGCGGTTGAGATTGCCGACAAGCATATCGAGGTTATCGCTCGTCAGATGACACGCAAGATGAAGATCGATTCCAGCGGAGATACCGATATGCTGGTAGGCGCACTTGTTGACGTGTCGGAATTCTATGCTGCAAATAAGCAGGTAGAGGAATACAATGCCGCACATCCCGAGGCAACGCCCAAGATTCCTGCCGAAGGAACCAATCAGCTCCTCGGTATTACCAAGGCATCGCTCTCTACCGAGTCCTTCCTTTCTGCCGCATCCTTCCAGGAAACCACCAAGGTTCTTGCCGAAGCGGCTATCAAGGGCAAAAAGGATCCTCTGCTCGGTCTGAAGGAAAACGTTCTTATAGGTAAACTTATTCCTGCAGGTACCGGTATGAAGATGTATCGTGAAACCGACGTTGATACCGGCGATGCACCCACCGAGGGTATCTACGACGCAGAATAAGTCTGCATAACAAATCAAATAATATGTTGTCGGGCGTGTATAAAAAGTACACGCCCGATAAAAATAATATTCTGAAAGGATATTGTCTGATATGAGCGACAGTTCAGGCGGCCGACGAAGAATAGCAGGATACAATCAGTTTGCGAAACTCGTTCGCCGCGGAAAAGCCGTTAAGGTCTATCTCGCAAGCGATGCCGACGTGTTTTTTGCCGAAAGCATCAGACGCGAGCTTAGGGACCACAAAAATATAGAATTGGACACCAAACACACCTCGGGCGAGCTTGCCGCAATGGCAAAAGTCGAGGTGCCGACAGCCGTTATAACCGAGACCGAATAACGGCAGACAAACAAAAGCAAAGACGGTCAAATATGCCTGAACCGACGGTAAAAAGTTGTTTGGGACAGTACCGCTTTTAACTCGGAAAATTATAAAAGGGCAGGGGAAAACACCCTGCCTTTGTAATTGGCTAAAATAATTGCTGGAAAATATGCGTTTTTTGTCAAAAAAGTGTCGAAAAGCCTTAGAAATAAGTAAAAAAACTATTGACAATAAATTTTGGATATAATATAATCAAAATGTTGCAAAATTTGAGGAAGGAGGAAAAAAATGCCTACATTTAACCAATTGGTAAAACACGGAAGACAGGACAAGACCTACAAGTCCAAGTCCCCCGCTCTTCAGAAGGGTACCAACTCGATCAGAAACGTATCTATCGATCTTGCCAGCCCCCAGAAGAGAGGCGTCTGCACCAAAGTGGCTATCAAAACCCCTAAGAAGCCTAACTCTGCACAGAGAAAGATCGCCAGAGTAAGACTTACCAACGGATTTGAGGTAACCGCTTATATCCCCGGTATAGGTCATAACCTTCAGGAACACTCGGTTGTTCTTATCAGGGGCGGCAGAGTAAAGGACCTTCCCGGTGTACGTTACCACATCATTCGCGGTAAGCGCGATACACAGGGTGTTGCCAACAGAAATCAGGGACGTTCGAAATACGGCGCAAAGAAGCCTAAGAAATAATATTTTCGTAGGTTTTTAATCAGGAACGACAAATTCGTTTTCCTCGTGCTGATACGAAGAAATTTATATAGATATCGGCACTAACGGAAATAAAATTTTCGAGTA
>JAZTZF010000164.1:0-2174 GCA_045637325.1 Eubacteriales bacterium
CTCGAAAATATGGAGTTGGGATACCGCAAAAGCCGTCTGAACCGGGAGAATCTTATAATGCTCTCGGCATCGTTCAAAGCCGAATCGGGTAACCCCGACGAAATACGCGCTAAAATGGATGAGCTTATGACAAAACGCAAATCCAACCAGCCGCTTGAATACCCGAGTTGCGGAAGTGCGTTCAAACGACCCGAGGGGCATTTTGCAGGTGCGCTGATCGAGCAATGCGGGCTTAAGGGAGTCGGCATCGGCGGTGCGCAGGTATCCGAAAAGCACGCAGGGTTTATTATAAACCGTGGGAACGCAACATCAAGCGACGTTATCGCGCTTTTGAAGCTGGTTTCCGACACGGTTTTTGAAGAGAAGGGTGTCCGCTTGGAGCCCGAAATAAAGATTGTAGCAGAAAAGGATTGAGTAATGTCTTTTTCCTCGGATATTAAACAACAATTACAAGAAGCAGTACCGAAAAAAGACTGTTGCAAGGAGAGTCTTGCGGCAGGGTTTGAGCTTAAAACGCTCGACGAGAAGTGCGAAAAAGACGCTTCTTGCTATCTTCGCGGTGTGTTTTTGCGATGCGGCAACATAAGTGCGCCGGGGCGTAATTTTATGCTGTCGTTCACACTGCAAGACGAAGAACTTGCCGATTGGCTGTCGCAACAGCTTGACGATCTCGGTTTGCCCGCAAAAAGAACACTGCGAAAAAACAAGCCTGTTCTTTATTACAAGGCAAGCGAGAGTATAGAAGACGTGCTTTCGTTTATCGGCGCTACAAAAGCCGCGCTCGAAATAATAAGTGCAAAAGTCATGAGCGACGTCCGCAACACCGCCAACCGCATTTGCAACGCCGAGACCGCAAATCTCGACCGTGCGGCACGCGCCGCCGCCGAGCAGTGCGAGGCTATAAAAATTATTCAAAAACACGGTGCGATGCATAATTTGAATGCCGAATTGCGCGAATGTGCAGAGCTGCGGCTTGCCAATCCCGACATGAGTCTGGCACAACTGCGCGAGCTGTTGCGTGAGCCCGTGAGCAAATCGGGGCTTAACCACCGTTTCAAAAAACTTTCAGAAATAGCAGAGATGCTTGAAAATTCTTAAAAGACAGGGTATTTTATGGGGTTCGTTCACCTTCATCTTCATACCGAATACAGCCTGCTTGACGGCGAATGCCGAATAAGCGCCATCCCCGATGCCGTTATTGCCGGAAACGGAAACGCAGTTGCAATAACCGATCACGGCGTGATGTACGGCGCAGTGGAGTTTTATAAGGCTTGCGTCGCAAAGGGCATAAAGCCGATAATCGGTTGTGAAGTATACGTTGCCCCGAGGTCTATGGAGCAAAAGGACAGGCTTTTGGATTCCGATTACTCCCACCTTGTTTTGCTTGCGAAAAACGATATCGGTTACCGCAATTTATTGGCTATCGTTTCGAAAGCGTTTACCGTCGGTTTTTATTCCAAACCGCGTACCGATATCGAAACCCTGACAAAGTATTCCGAGGGTCTTGTTGCGCTTTCGGGCTGTATTTCGGGCAGTATTCCGAAAGCTATACTCGCAAACGACGTGTCGCTTGCGCGCGAAAGAATTATAATTTTCGACCGTATTTTCGGAAGAAATAACTTTTATCTCGAGCTTCAGCGCCACGGCATAGAGGGGCAAGAGGAGGTAAACCGCGCACTTATTCGCTTCTCGCGCGAGTTGAATATTCCACTTGTTGCCACGAACGACGCGCACTATGTAAAGCGCGAGGATGCCGAAATTCAAAAACTTCTGTCTGCCATATCCACCGGAAAAACTATCGAAGAAGGCGGATTCGGCATGGAAGGCAGTGAGCATTATATTAAATCCTGTTCCGAAATGCAGGAATTGTTTTCCGACGTTCCGGAGGCTGTCGAAAACACCGTTAAAATTGCAGAGATGTGTGATTTTAGTTTTGATTTCGAGCACATGCATCTGCCTGCATTTACTCCTCCTAAGAATTATACCTCCGAAGCATATCTTCGCAAGCTGTGCGATGACGGGTTGGAGAAACTCAGCAACACAAATAACCTAAGCGAGGATATTTCGGTATACCGCGCTCGCATAGAACACGAATTAAAGATAATACACGACATGGGGTTTGACGACTATATGCTTATAGTCTGGGATTTTGTCAATTACGCAAGGCGCAACAA